>JAGRHW010000048.1 GCA_020444765.1 Gammaproteobacteria bacterium
GACATGGGCCGCTTGTCGTTCCACGCCATAGTTTCACTAGCCTCGGAATGTGTGTTGACGAAGTATAGAAGATCGTTTGTCGTTGAGCCTTATATGTCTGCTTATCGCGGCGCGTCCCGGTATTCTCGGGTATGAATCGTGTTATCGCGCCTAAAAATCGATGCAACGGCCTGCTTTTTCCCAGTCGCCGTAGCGGGTCGGTTCGGGACCCTTGGGACCGCCGATTTCGGTAGCCGGTTTTTTTTGGATTTGGCTCACTGAATCAGCTTCCTGGCGGCCGGTTTCAGGCGGACTTGATTGCGGTTTCTGGTCCGGGGATTTATTCATCTTTGGCCACCATATATAAACCCCCAATATTGCCGTTTTTGCCGGAAATTATCAAAGTTTCTATCATGGTTATAGGAATTTTAAATGCTTACTATAAAATGAGATGTTTGCAGGATCGTTTGCTGACAGCCCGGTCCCGTTGAAATACAATCGTTATCATTTCCGGCAATCTGATCCGCTTTTATGAATCCTGACTGGCAAGCGTTTCTTTCGCGCCACGGCGCATCGTTCAATAATACACCCCGGGCGACGTTTTCGTCACCCTACGAGGGTGAAAGCAAGGCGCATTTATTCGATTTGAGCTGGCGCAGCCTGATCCGGGTATCCGGTGATGATGCGCAGAGTTTTTTGCACGGGCAGTTTTCCAACGATTTGCACCGGCTCGACGGCAGCAACAGTCAGCTCAGCAGTTATTCCACGCCCAAGGGCCGGGTGCTCGCGCTGTTTCGCATCATGCGGCTGGGCGAGGATTACTATCTGGATCTGCCCGCCGAGCTGGGTGACGCCTTTGTAAAACGCCTGCAGATGTTCGTCATGCGGGCCAAGGTGGTAATCGAAAGCCTGGCCGAAACACATATCGGCATAGGTCTGAGCGGCGAGGCGGCGGCGGGCCTGCTCGAATCGGCCGGCCTTGATGTGCCGCCGGCGGTAAACGCTTGTCGCGAGAGTCGATCCCGGGATTGTATTGTTTGCCGCGTGCCCGGTGTTGTGCCCCGTTTTGTCGTGTTCGCACCGCTGACCGCGGCCGAGGCGCTGTGGGATGAACTGGCGGCGACGGCGATTCCGGCATCGACCAATTTCTGGATCTTACAGCAGATCGACGCCGGTCAGCCGGAGATCTACAGCGAAACGCGCGAGAGTTTTGTCGCACAGATGATCAATCTGCAGCTCATCGACGGGGTCAATTTCAAAAAGGGTTGTTACCCCGGGCAGGAAGTCATAGCCCGTTTGCAATACCTCGGTAAACTGAAACGCCGTATGTACCGCCTCGAAGCCGATGCCGCAGAATGTTCGCCGGCCACCCCGGTTTTCGCCGAGGGTTCGGACGAACCGGCCGGCGAAATCGTCGACTCGGCACTGAATCCGCAAGGCAGGCTGCATGTGCTGGCGGTGCTGAAAAGCGATCTTGTGACGCAAGATGCCGGGCTTCACCTGGGCGAGCCGGACGGTCCGGCGCTGCGACGGCTCGACTTGCCGTATTCCCTCGACGAAGAGGCGCAGGCGGATTGATCGCACGGCGTACAATAATACAATACCAACACTTGACGCCTTGAGCGTCGAGCAACCACACCACACAACGGAGCGCCCATGTCACTGAAAACTGCAGATCTGTCTGATGCCAACGAAAACGACGTAGCGATTGCCGAGCCGCTGTTCGCAGACTTCGGCGGTAACATCATGTTTCATGGCGAAATCCATACCCTGAAGCTGTTCGAGGACAACTCACTGGTCCGCAAACTGACCGGGCAAGCGGGCGAGGGCAAGGTGCTGGTGGTCGACGGCGGCGGTTCGATGCGCTGCGCGCTGCTTGGCGGCAATCTGGCGGCGCAGGCGGCGAAAAACGGCTGGGCCGGCATCGTGATCTACGGCTGCATTCGTGACAGCGAGGAAATCGGCGCCGAGGCGCTGGGTGTCAA
The DNA here is from genome assembly GCA_020444765.1 of Gammaproteobacteria bacterium. Next base: position 1,965 of record JAGRHW010000048.1, read on the forward strand.
AGCGCTCGGCACCCATCCGAAGAAAACCCCGAAAAACGGCGTCGGCGAAGAGGATGTCGTGGTGCATTTTGCCGATGTGACCTTTACCCCCGGTCATTATCTCTATGCCGACGAGGACGGTTTGCTGGTCAGCGCAAAGAAACTGCATGACTAGGATTTACGCGGCGGAGAGCATTATCGATGCCCAGTTATTATGCGACCGCCTGATCGACAACGGCATCGACGCTATCGTCAAAGGTGCTTATCTGACCGGTGCGGTCGGCGAGATTCCCGCTGACCAGCTGGTCTCCGTATGGATTTTCGACGAGGACCTGCAAGCCGCGGCGAAACAGATCGTCCGCGACTTTGAGCGGGAAAGGAACAAGCCCCCGGAAGAAGTGATCTGCGGCAATTGCCGTGAAGTCAACCAGGGGAATTTCGGTTTTTGCTGGTCCTGCGGCAAAGCGCTCTGAAGCCTTGCCGTCAGTGCAGCAAGTTAAACATCTTGCGCCGGTAGGTGCCGACCAGCGGATCATTGCCCAGCACGTCGAAAATCGTGATCAGGCATTTGCGCGCGGCGTCATCACCAAATTCACGATCGTGCTGCATCAGTGTCAACAGCTCGATAATCGCCTCTTCGACACGTCCCTGCATCGCCAGCTTGATGCCGAAATGATAGCGTGACTTGCTATTGCCGTCCTCGGCGACTTCCGTGGCCAGCGTCTGCAGATCCTTGTCGCTGGTGTCGGCCTGCGAAAGCGTGAGCATGCCCTTCAGGCGGCGACCCTCGGTGCTGTTGGCGTCTTCTTCAGAGAGGTTTTTCAGCACCAGCTCAGCCGACTCGTAATCGCCCGCAGCCATGCAAACCTGACCCAGCGCCAGCGCGGTCTGGCCGTTTTGCTGGTTTTCGTTATAGGCTTCGACCAGCAGAGTCTTGGCGGCCTCGACATCGCCCTGCTGAAACAGATACATAGCCTGTTCGACCCGGTTGTCGACGACCTTTTCGATATGTTTGTCGAGAAATGCTCGCACCTGCGACTCCGGCAGGGCGCCCATGAATTCATCCACCGGCTGGCCGTCCTTGAACAGCTTGACCGTCGGCAGACTGCGAATGCCGAGTTGCGCGGCGATGGCCTGACATTGCGGGTCCTCGGTATCGAGCTTGGCAAGGATGAAACGGCCCTGATACTCGTCGGCCAGCGCCGAAAGCACAGGCATCAGCATTTTGCACGGGTTACACCAGTCGGCCCAGAAATCGACCAGTACCGGTACCTGCCTCGAACCTTCGATGACGATTTCGAGAAAATTCTGCTCATTGACTTCAACGATATAGGGGGATTCGGCCATGGGTGAGTTCCGTTAGTTTCGATTGTCTGCAATATAGGGTTTCGGCCCGAAATATCAAGCGGCGCGGGCGTCTGTGGAGGCAGAGAAAAACAACCCTGTCAACAGTAAGGGTTTGTCAATGGCCACGTAGCGACAACTTGGGCTTGCACTACGTCTGTGCGGCGGCCCCCCGAATGCCTGAAAAATGCACTTTGATAAGGCAGTTTCAAGCTGCATTATTAATTTATAACTATATTATTTATTAATAAATTACCAATTTGCCTTAAATCAATTCAGCATCTGTGATGTTCCCGTAGAGTCGGTGACGAGTTCATCGATCACACGGAGATGGATGCATGCAAAGCGGCAGTTCCGATAACGGGAAAAAGTACCGGGCTAGTATTATTATGTTTGCGACCCTGCTGTTGTTCTGGGTCCTGCTGGCGGGTTCGGTCGATATCGAAACGCTAGCGGTCGGTGCGCTCGCCGCCTTGCTTATCAATCTTTTTTATCCCGCCGGATTTTCCTTCTTTACCGAATTCCGCGCGACACCGGAAGCATTTATCGCCGGTCTTAAATACTACCGTTTTTTCTTTGCCGAGCTGATCAGATCGAATCTGCGGCTCAGCGCGATCGTGCTGTCGCCCGAGCTGCCTGTCAGACCCGCTATCGTCAAGGTTCGAACACGCCTGAAAAGCCGGATGGGGCGTCTGATGCTGGCCAATTCCATCACCCTGACGCCCGGCACCTTTACCGTGGAACTGAGCGGCGAATGGCTGTACGTGCATTGCGTCAGCGCCGAGGCCATCGATATCGATACTGCAAGCCGGCAAATCGTTTCGCAACTGGAGTCCTATCTTGAGGTGATGTATGGCTGACGGGCTGATCATTCTGGCCGGATTGCTGGCGGGCATGGCATTTTTGCTGGCTCTGCTGCGCTTTGCAAAAGGGCCTTGCGCGGCCAATCGCGTCGTTGCCTTCGATGTACTGACGATTATCAGCATCAGCGGTATCGTACTTGCCGCTGTCGCGGAAGGACGCGGCATTTATCTCGATGTGGCACTGGTTTATGCGCTTTTGTCGTTTTTGGGTGTCATCATTATTGCCCGCTATCTGGAAGGAGGGCTGTGATGTCGGGCTTATTCGATGTCATTGGCGGCCTTTTGATGGTGGGCGGGGCCGCGTTTTTGTTTCTCGGCGGACTGGGCTTGTATCGCATGCCGGATATCTACAACCGTATTCAGGCCGGCACCAAGGCGACGACGCTGGGGACCTTGCTGACGCTTGCCGGCGCTGCCTGTGTCACGCCGGCCTGGACGTTCAAGCTGTTTTTGATCGGTTTGTTTCTGTTGTTCACCAATCCGCTTTCATCCCAGGTGATTGCCCGCGCGGCGCACCGGATCGGCACGGAACAATCGCCGAAAACCGTCATCGACCGGTTGGCTGAAGACGAACGGGGGCAGGCATGAGCAGCTTGACGACCGTAATGAGCCTGCTGCTTGCCGTGACGATGATCGGCGCCGGCGCCATTGCCATCTGGAGCAAACGCAGCCTGCCGATTGCGATCCTGGCGTCCGGTATGGTCAGTCTGCTGGCTTCCGTGATGTTTGTGTTGCTCGCCGCGCCGGATGTCGCCATGACCGAGGCGGCAATCGGCAGCGGGCTGACCACGTTTCTGTTTTTCTTCGTGCTGGCCAGGGTTCGGGGAGGCGCCGATGATTAAGCGTTTAGCGGTTTTGTTGCTGCTGCTCGGGCTGGCCGGCATTTTCAGCAGCCTGCTGTTGAATTACGTACCGGATCAGGCGCTCAATCAGAGCGCGCGCTATTACGCGGATCACACGGCGCAGGATCTTGGCGCGGCCAATATCGTAACCGCCATCGTCGTTACTTATCGCGGGCTGGATACGCTCGGTGAAGTCACGGTTTTGTTTTTAACCGCGGCGATTGTCGGTCTGGTGCTGGCGCAACGCAATCGGCTGAAGCCCGAGCATCATAACAGGCCGCCCGCCGGTGAATTGCTGAGCACCGGAACCCGGCTGCTGATTCCGCTGATTCTGTTATTGGGCGTCTATGTCTTCGCCAACGGTCATTTGACACCGGGCGGCGGCTTCCAGGGCGGGGCGATTCTGGCCTCGGCGATGTTATTGCAGTTGTTGTCGGACCCGTTGCGCCACTTCAGTCATCGCTTGATTACGCTCACCGAATCGGTGTCAGGCTTGTTGTTTGTCGTAATCGGCGTACTGGGTGTCTTTCTGGCCGGTGGCTTCCTCGATAACCGTATTCTGCCTGTCGGCGAATTCGGCTCGCTGTTTTCCGCCGGGGCCATTCCTTTGATCTACACACTCATCGGATTGAAGGTTGGCGCTGAATTCAGTTCCATGTTGTTCAATCTGTCCGAAACGGAGTCGTCATGATTGCAATCGTCGCCATGGCAAGCGGTTTTGCGCTGATACTCACCGGCCTTTATGGCGCTCTGACGAATAAAAATATTCTGCGCATGATCGTCGCATTTACCGTAGCGAATACCGGCGTCAACCTGGTGCTGGTTTCGGTTGGCTATATGCGGGGCCGAACCGCGCCGATTCTCGATGCCGCGGTGCCGGTTGCCGAGGCCGCACAACGGATCATCGACCCCTTGCCTCAGGCGCTGGTATTGACCGCGATCATCATCGGTCTCGGTACGACCGCCTTGATGCTGGCTTTCGCTTACAAACTGTATATGACGAAGGGCAGTCTCGATATTGCAAGTTTCGGGGAGCTGAAATGGTAAACCCGATTTATCTCATAGCAAGTGCGCTCGCGGCCGCGTTTTTTATCGGGGTTCTGCCTGACCGGTGGCGCAGGACCGCGTATATCCTGACACTGGCCACGCTGGGTTTTATGAGTACACTGGCCGCCGGTCTGGTTTATGGTTTTGCCTGGACCGGTGCCGTACCGATGGAAATACATACGGCCGGCACGCCACCGCCTTTTGCAATCAGCCTGTATGTCGGTGTCGCCGAGGCATCGGGTTTGTTGCTGGTGAGTCTGACCGGCTTGCTGGCCGCCCTGACTATGCACAATACGCTGCTCGAACATGGCCGGCGGGCGATGGCGGTGTTACTGATTTTTGTTATGGCAATGGCCGGCATCATTCTGACCCGCGACTTGTTCAATCTGTTTGTGTTTTTCGAGTTGACGGTAATCTCGACCGGCGGGCTGATTCTGTTGTCACGCGATCAGCGCGCGCTGGGTGCCGGTTTCAAGTATTTACTGGCCTCGCAGCTGATCTCGATTCTGTTTCTGGTCGGCTTGATCTTTTCCTACCATGCGACCGGCACGATGAACGTGGACGGTATGGCAGCGCAATCGGAAACCCTGTTCAAGACCGGTTTTCTGGCGTTCTTCCTGATGTTCATCGCGGTTATCATCGAACTCAAGCCGGTGCCGGCCAATGGCTGGGCGCTGGATATCTATGAGTCGGCGCATCCGGCTGTTTCCGCGTTGTTCTCAGCCGCTGCGGCTAGCGCCGCCCTGTTTGCGGTCGACAAGCTGTTGTTGATCGGCGGTATGCCCTCGTCCTCGATAGTGACCGTCATCGGTATCGTGAGTTTTGTCGTTGCCAACATACTTGCATTATCGCAAACGACGGCCCGCCGGCTGCTGGGTTATTCCTCGGTGGCCCAGACCGGGCTCATCCTGGCGGTGCTCGGGCAGAAGGCGCTGCTTGGCGATAACTACCTGTTTGTCGCCGGAGGCCTGTTGCTCGCCCATGCCGTATCCAAGGCTGGCTTGTTCTGGCTCTCAGGCTTGCTGGAAGGTCGGGAGCTGACCGATTGGGCCGCCTTGCGGGGACGCCCGTGGCTGATAGTCGCGTTTGCAAGTTTTATCGCCATGCTTACCGGTTTGCCGCCGTTCCCCGGTTTCTACGCCAAGTGGGAACTGGTGCATACGCTTGCGGCCAGCGGCGGACTGATTCTGATGGGGCTGATTTTGTTTGGCGCACTCATCGAAGCGGCTTATCTGTTCCGCTGGTTCGGTTACGCTATCAAGCGCGAGCAGCCGGACGTCAACGCCCTGTCTTATTCCCTGCCAAAAACAATCGTTACAGGGCTTGCGGTAATAGCCGCGTGGTGCCTGGGCTTTGTCTGGGGTGAGCTGTCCGGTAACAGCAATCAGCTGTTTGCAATACCGCTGCTGTTTGCGCTGTCATTCCTGTTGCTTGAATGGGCTCCCGCGTGGCTGAAAAACACCCTGGCCATCGCCGGGATGCTGAGCTGGTTTGCACTCAACTACAGCGGCTATGACCCTTTGCAGATGATCTTTCAGGCCATCATCCTGATCGGCGGTCCGCTGATTCTGCTGGCAAGCTATCATGAACACGGCCGCCGCATTGGCTTTTATCCGTCCGCCATGCTGATGTATGCCGGTTTGACCCTGCTGATTTCGGCTGAAGATTCGTTTAACTTTTTCGCTGCCTGGGAAGCGCTGACGGTCGGTTCCTATTTTCTGATCATGCGCGGTAAAAAATCCGAACCGCATGCCTTGTCCTATATTGTATTTTCTCTTGGCGGCGCATTCCTGATTCTGGCCGGTTTTGCCATCGCCGCGCAGGGCGCGCCGGTCTTTCCGCTGGCCGAACTGGGCAAAGTCACCGACACGCTGGCGCCCTGGGTGTTTGCACTGCTTGCCATTGGCTTTATGACCAAAACCGCGGCGATTGGGGTTCATATCTGGTTACCTGGCGCGCATGCCGAAGCCGAGACCGATGTATCGCCGATGGTTTCGGGCATTTTGTTAAAGGCCGGTTTGTTTGGCCTGTTTATGCTGGTGTTGAACATGGGCAGGCAACAATTGTTCGGCATCGAGCTGACGCATGTGATGATGTGGATCGGCGCCTTGTCCGCTTTGCTGGGCAATCTGCTCGCGGCGTTTCAGGAAGATGCGAAACGGCTGCTTGCCTACTCGTCGATCGGGCAGATGGGCTATGCCTTGTTCGGTTTGTCGATGATGAACCATCTGGGTTTTTTAATGGCCCTGATGTTTGTCATCAATCACTATATTTACAAGTCCATGCTGTTTTTGTCGGTCGGTGGTGTGGCGAAACGCACCGGGACCCGGGAAATGTACCGCATGGGCGGCCTGATCAGCCTGATGCCGCTGACGTTTGTGGCCGTGCTGGTCGGTATCATCGCCGTATCCGGCGTGCCTCCGCTGTCCGGGTTTGGCGGCCGTTGGATCTTCTATAACGCCATTCTGACCGCCGATTACCGGCTGCCGATGATACTCATCTTTCTTTCCGGACCGATTGCGTTTCTTTACCTGTTCAGACTGATTCACACGATATTTCTCGGTCAACTGAAAGACGAACACCGGAAGCTCAAAGAAGCGCCGTTCTGGATCGTCTTGCCGCAGATGATCTATGTGCTGTTTCTGGTCGGCTTCGCGATCGTCCCCGGACTGGCTTTGAGGCGGGTGGATGGCTGGATCAGCCGCTTCTATCCGGAGCATGCTCTGGCCTGGGACGGCTTTGCGGTGACCAGCGATTTCGGTTACTGGCAGCCGGTCAGCATTATGCTGGTTATCGCCGTGTTGTTTGTCACGCTGTTTCTGTGGCTGTTGCTGATCAACCGGAAGGCGCAGAAGGTCAAGCAGTTCAATATCGTATTTGCGGCGGAAAGACCCTACCGGCCGGAGACGACTCATTTTGCGTATAACTTTTTTGCCCCTTATCGCCGGGCCATGGGGTTTATGACCGAGCCGTATGTAACGCGTTTCTGGTCGGCGCAGGCTGACCTTCTGCACGGCGTTTCCGGCTTTTTGCGACGTTTTTACACCGGTAATGGTCAGCTCTATGCGATTTATCTGCTGGCCTTTGTCATCGTCGTTTATTTAATGCAGGCGGGGTTCTGATATGTATTTCGACTGGATGAAGATTCCCTACGCGCTGCTGACCCTGTTCATCGTTTTCAATTACGGGCTGTTGTTGACCGCGTTTATCGCCAAGATCGGTGCCAGGGTGGGACGTCGGCATGGCATACCGGTCTGGCAGAACTATGTCGATCTGATTAAAAACTACGCTCAACGCAGTTCCATTACGCATGGCGTGATGTTCTATCTCGGCCCGGTTTTCCGACTGGCCGGCGGGGTTGGACTTGTCTTGTTTGTACCGTCGATCTACGGCTCGACGATGTTTTCCAACTTTTCCTTTGCCGGCGATCTGATTCTGGTGTTGTATTTCGTGTTTTTCGGCACGCTGGGGATGGCGCTTGGTGCAGGCGAAAGCGGTCATCCGTATTCGGCGATTGGTGTCTCGCGCGGCTTGTCGCAGGTCACGGCCGCCGAACTGCCGCTTGCCATGGCTGTTTTTGCCGTGGCCCTGCAATACCAGACATTGTCGATCACAGAAATCGTGGCGGCCCAACAGGGCGGGATATTGAACTGGACGCTGTTTACGAATCCGCTGGCGGTGGTTGCGGCGATGCTGTCGTTTCTCGGCTCCATGATGCGGCCGCCGTTCGATGTGGTACTGGCCCCGCAGGAAATCCCGATCGGTCCGCCGACCGAATATCACTCGACTTACCTGGCGCTGATGCAGACCAACCGGGCAATATTTCCGGTAGCCAAGGTGATCGTCTACATGAATCTTTTCTTTGGCGGCGCCGGTAGCTGGCCTGTATTGTTTTTGAAAGTGTTCTCGATTTACATGGTGTCGGTGCTGGTTGGCGTGGTGTTTCCGCGCTTTCATGTCGAGCAGTCGGTACGCTGGTTTCTGGTCTGGGCGGTGCCGGTCGGCATCCTCGCCGTGGTATTGGTATAAAGCTATGAAAGAAGAACTGCTCAAACGCGTTATCAAGGGCCCGGATGGTTTCGAATTTGAAGTCGAACCACTCAAGGATCATTACTGCGACGCACCGCCGACGGTCATGCCGGCGGCTTACAGCCGGATTGTCGAAGGTTTTTTTAACTGGGCCCGTTCGGAGTCGATCTGGATTCTGGGTTTCGGAACCGGCTGCGGCGCCATCGAAATGCGCCCACTGATGACGCCGCGTTTCGATGCCTATCGCTACGGCGTGCAATGGCGGCCGACGCCGCGACAATCCAATCTGTTTGTGATTTCCGGCTATCTGTCGGTGAAGACTCTCAAAAGGGTGATACGTTCCTATGAGCAGATGCAAAACCCTAAATACGTAGTCGGTCTCGGTTCATGCACGATCAACGGCGGCATGTATTGGGATTCCTACAACACGATCAAGAGACTGGATGATTATCTGCCGGTGGATTTGTATATCGCCGGTTGTATGCCAAGGCCGGAGGCCTTGCTCGCCGGTTTCCAGGATCTGAAGAAACTGATCCGGGCAGGGCGTGCGGAAGGCGCGAATCAATACGCTGAAAACTTTGATTGGTATAAGGCCAATCAGAAAAAAATCATTCATGACTGGGATATGCCGGACTACAGCTGGTAGGCAAAAATGCTGGAACTTTATACAAGACTGAAAGAAGAATACAGGCTTGGCAGTCTGCTGAAGCAACGGGACAACCTTGCCTTTTTCGATGTACCGAAGGAGCTTGTGCGACCGCTTCTGCAGCATTTGAGAAGGCGCGAAGGCTATACCCATCTGGTCTTGCTGACGGCGGTCGACTGGCTGGAAGAGGGCGAGTTTCAGCTGACCTATCTGTTGAACAACAGGCTCCAGCGCCGGGATATCGGCTTGCGGGTCCGGCTGCCGCGTGAGGGCGCGAGCATGGAAAGCATTCACGATATCTGGCCGACCGCGGCGACCTATCAGCGCGAGCTGCGCGAAATGTTCGGTATCGATTTCCCCGACAGCCCCGGCGTTTACGACGACTTTATTCTCGAGGGCTGGCAGGACAAACCGCCTTACCGGCGTGATTTCGATACGCTGGAATATGCCGAAAACAGCTATAAGCAAAGACCGGGTCGGGAAACCAACGACCCGGCCGAGCATATGAAAAAACAGCTCTATCCGGAAGGAGTCTAGGCATGCTTTACGATGCGGAACGGATCAAATACCCCTTGCCGGCTGGCGCCGACGGGGGCGGGATCGACCTGAAATCCGGCAAATACCTCAAGCTGTGGCAGGGACCGCAACACCCGGGTATTACCGGCAATATGTCGGTTGAACTGACTGTCTGCGGTGATGAAGTGGTCGAAGGCAAAACCCATGTGGGCTATCTGCATCGTGGCTTCGAGAAGCTGATGGAGCGCCGCAGTTTTATCCAGTGTTTTCCCATCGTCTGCCGCATCTGCGTCCCGGAACCGGACTTCAACGAGTACTGTTATGCGGCGGCTATTGAGGAACTCGCCGGTATCGTCGTGCCGGATAAAGCCAACTGGATCCGCACCTTGATTCTTGAGATGGGGCGTATCAACTCCTATCTGATGTATCTGGGCGGACAGGCCGGCGCCTTCGGCCAGGGCGTCATCAGCCAGTGGACCACCTATGTGCGTGATCTGATGCTCGACCGTTTCGAAGAGCTGACCGGCGCGCGTATCTACCATATGTTTATCCTGCCCGGCGGTGTCCGCGACACGCTGCCCGACGGCTTTGAAAAACGTATGGAAGAAACCCTGCGTGAAATCGAAAGCACCATGAAAGACGTTTTCGACGTGATGTTCTGCAACGCCGTTTTCAAAAAACGCACTGTCGGCGTAGGCGTTATCGACAAGGACTGGATCGACACCTATGGCATCACCGGCCCCAATGCCCGCGCCGCCGGGGTTGCAAAAGATGTTCGCAAGGATCAGCCCTATCTGGTCTATCCCGAACTCGACTTCGAACCCGTCACCGCGGAAAACGCCGATATTTACGCGCGTGCCGATGTCAGGCGGCGGGATCTGCTGCTGTCGATCGATCTGATACGGCAGATACTGGCAAAAATGCCGGCCGACGGGCCGGTCATGGCCAAGCTGCCGAATGTTCTGCACTGGAAGATTCCCTACGGGGAAACCTATGTGCGCGGCGAATGCTCGCGTGGCGAATACGGCTATTATGTGGTAACCGACGGCAGCGGCTATCCCCGGCGCATCAATGTTCGCGGCCCTTCCTATACACACGCGGTCAGTCTGCTGGAACGCATGATCGTCAAGACCAATATTTCCGATGTGGCCGGCCTGATGGTCTCGCTGCACACTTACCCTCCCGAGATAGAACGATGAGCATAGTCGACGTCCTCTCGCCCTTTACCGCCTGGAAGAATGTATTCCGGGATCCAGTCACGATTGCCGATCCTTTAAACGACCGGCCCGGATCGGCACGCTACCGTGGCTTTCATCAAAACGATATGGAAACGTGTATCGGTTGCGGCACCTGCGAAACCATTTGTCAGAATGCCGCAATCGATATGGTTCCGGTCGCCGACATAGAATGCAAGCCCGGCGATTCCGGTCTCAGGCCGCAAATCGATTACGGCCGCTGCTGCTGGTGCGCGCTGTGCGTCGACGTCTGCATGACCGGCTCGCTGACCATGTCAAACGAATATATCTGGGTAGACAGCGATCCCGATGCCTTTCGTTTCATACCCGGTGTGGATAAAAAACACTGGGACGATTCCGAACTCGGTTACCGGCGTCCGGGTGACAAACTGACGTCCGGTATCCGGGTTGAGATGCCGGAGTTGGCGCCGGAGGAGCGGATAGATTCCTTCGTCGAGATCGTTCAGGGTTACGATGTTCAGGCCGCGGTACTGGAAGCCGACCGCTGCGTTTCCTGCGGTTTGTGTGTGGCGACCTGTCCAACCCACATGGCAATCCCGGACTATATCGCTGCGATTCGTGACGGCGATTATGAGCAAGGCCTGAAACTGCTTTACGACAGCAATCCGTTCTCCCGGGTCTGCGGCCGTGTGTGCACGCACTTGTGTGAGACCACCTGCGCGGCGCGGCATGAGGGCGAACCGATTGCGATTCGCTGGTTGAAGCGGCACATCACCGAACAGATTCCGCCGGAAAGATACCGCGACATCATCGGCGACCCGGCGCCCGCCACCGGCCACAGGGTTGCAATAATCGGCGCCGGACCGGGCGGCCTGACAGCGGCCTACGACCTGGCGATGAAAGGCCATGCCGTCACTGTTTATGAGGCGGAGCCGAAAGCCGGTGGCATGACGCGTTACGGCATTCCGGACTACCGCCTGCCTGGCGATATCCTGGACCAGGATATCGCGGTCATCACCTCGCTGGGCGTCAACATTATTTACCAGACCCGTGTCGGCAGGGATATCAGTCTGCAACAACTGCACGAAGACTTTGACGCGGTATTGATTGCGATCGGTCTCAAGTCGGGGCGTTCCACACGCATCCCCGGCAGCGATCATCCCGAGGTGCTCAAATCGGTAGATCTCTTGAACAGGATTTCCGCCAATGTCGGTTTCGATATTCCGCAGACCGCAGTAGTCATAGGCGGCGGAAATG
>JAGRHW010000490.1 GCA_020444765.1 Gammaproteobacteria bacterium
CTGTTTGCGGATTCCCTGGAAGCCGTGGTTGCTGTTTCGACCATTGAGGAGCTGGAGCAATGGCGTGAATCGCATCCCCGGGCCGATTTCGCCAGATTTCTCGCAGTCGCTGCGGCGCTGGATCTGGCGGCTGCGGGCAGGGCCTCCGACAGGTTCATGAGCTACGGCGCGTACGCTGTCTCTGACACGGATTACCTGTTTTCGCAGGGGCTCTGGCAGGGAAAGACCGCAGGTCTAGACGAGAATCTGATCGCGGAAGATATCTCCCACAGCTGGCTGCTGGGTGACGAGACGATGGCGCATCCCTACCAGGGACAGACCTTGCCGGACCCTGACATGTCATCCGGCTACAGCTGGTGCAAGGCGCCCCGGCTGGACGGCAGGCCCGTGGAGGTGGGGGCGCTGGCGCGGCAGGTTGTCAACGGTCATCCACTGGTTCGCGAACTCGTCGCGGACAGCGGCGGCAACGTCCGCAACCGTGTGATCGCACGTCTGCTGGAACTCGCGCTGGTGGTTCCCCGGATGGAACGATGGGTACGCGGGTTCGAGTTGCGCGCGCCTTTCTGCAGGCATGCCGAGCTGCCCGATGAAGCCAGTGGAGCCGGGTTGGTCGAAGCGGCGCGCGGCAGCCTGGGACACTGGCTGAGGATCGAGAAAGGCAAAATCAGCAACTACCAGATCATCGCCCCGACCACCTGGAACTTTTCCCCGCGCGATGCGGCGGAACAGCCGGGACCGCTGGAGCAGGCCCTGCAGGGTACGGTTGTCGGTGACGCCGCTCATGACGCCGTGATGATCCAGCATATCGTCCGGTCCTTCGACCCCTGTATGGTCTGCACGGTGCACTGATGAGCAGGCCACTGACGGAAATGCGACTCAACGCGGAATCGATCCGGGTACGTGGCCTGGTGCAGGGCGTCGGTTTCCGGCCGACCGTGTGGCAGCTCGCGCAGCGTTTCGGGCTGACAGGCGAAGTGCTCAACGACGGCGAGGGTGTGCTGATCGTCGTTCAGGGGGATGTGACTCAGCTCGACGACTTTGTGTCGGCGCTGCGTAGCGACTGCCCGCCGCTGGCGCGTATCGATGCCATCGAGCGGGAAGCGGTGGCTGTCGAGCCGCAGCGTCAGACATTCACCATCGCGGCCAGTCACAACACCGGCGTTCTGACCGGGGTCGTGGCGGATGCCGCGACCTGTCCGGCCTGCCTGGACGAACTCCGTGATCCGCAAAACCGCCGCCATGGTTATGCGTTTACCAACTGCACCCACTGCGGCCCGCGGTTTTCCATCATCCGGGCGATACCCTACGACCGCGCCAACACCAGCATGGCGGCCTTTCGGCAATGCCCGGCCTGCCAGCGCGAGTATGACAACCCGGCTGACCGGCGTTTCCACGCCCAGCCGAACGCCTGTCCCGTCTGTGGTCCGCAGGTCTGGCTCGAAGACAACAACGGAAACCGGCTGCCGGTCGAAAATCCGGTTAGCCAGGCGGCCGAATTGATCCGCCAGGGCAGGATCGTGGCGATCAAGGGAGTCGGCGGGTTTCATCTCGCCTGTGACGCTGCCAGTGACACAGCCGTTGCGACCCTGCGTGAGCGCAAGCACCGCTACGCCAAGCCACTGGCGATGATGGCGCGCGATCTCGACCAGGTCCGGTCCTGCTGCCAGGTGTCGGTGCGCGAGGCGGAAGCCCTGTCCGGCAGCGCGGCGCCGATCGTGATACTGGAAAAGAAGCACAGCGGCGACAGCCTGCCACTGGCCCCGGGCATCGCCCCGGGACAGAAGGCGCTCGGTTTCATGCTGCCTTACAGTCCCCTGCATCACCTGCTGATGGCCGACTTGTCCCGGCCGGTCGTGCTGACCTCCGGCAACCGTTCCGAAGAACCGCAATGTATCGATAACGAGGATGCCCGCGAGCGGCTGAGCGGGATTGCGGACGCGTTTCTGATGCACGACCGTGATATCGTCAACCGTATCGACGATTCCGTGGTGCGGGAAATGGCGGGTGAAATCCGCTGCCTGCGCCGGGGCAGGGGGATGGCACCGGAGACCTGGCAGCTACCCGGAGGGTTCCCGCAGGCAGACGGCATTCTGGCCATGGGGGCGGAACTGAAAAACACTTTCTGTCTGCTGCGCAAGGGCGATGCAATCCTGTCGCAGCACATGGGTGACCTCGAAGACGCGCGCACGCTTGACGACTACCAGACCAACCTCGCATTATATCGCCAGCTGTTCCGGCACGCGGCGACAATGCTGGTCATCGACCGCCATCCCGAGTATCTTTCCAGCAAGACGGCCGAGGCGATCCAGGCAGAAAATCATCAAACGCTGTCGAGCGTACAGCATCACCATGCGCACATTGCCGCCTGTCTCGGTGACAATGGCTGGGGGCTGGAAGACGGCAAGGTGATCGGCATCGCGCTCGACGGCCTGGGTTTTGGTGAGGACGATACGCTCTGGGGTGGGGAATTTCTGCTGGCGGATTATTGCGACAGTGAGCGGCTTGCGTCTTTTCGGCCGATGCCGCTGATCGGCGGCGCCAAAGCCATGTTCGAACCCTGGCGCAACACTTATGCGCAGCTGGTGCACTGCCTCG
>JAGRHW010000491.1 GCA_020444765.1 Gammaproteobacteria bacterium
CGCCAACTGGGATATCACCGGTAAATCAGGCGGCAGTGCAAAAATTGGTTACGGTGGCCAAAACTTCGATAGCAATACCCGCGACGATAACAACTCGACACTTTTTCGCGTCGGTACTTACTGGACACCGGTGGAGTATTCACGTTTCAGCCTTGATCTCGAACGCGATTTTGCGCTCGATACCAATACATCCAGTATTCGAAGTTTCCTCAATCTGGGCTGGCGGCATACCTGGTCATCGCGTGTCGCAACCTCGGCTAACTTTATCCTCGTGGATATCAATAGCGACGATGATACTGATGACAGCACAAGAGAAACCTTGTCACTGGAATTCATTATCAAACTGAGACGCTGGGTGGATCTCAATCTGATCGGGAAAAAGACCACTAACGATGCCAATCTGGATGAATACGAATATGAAAAACAGTGGCTTGGTCTGGGTGTGACTCTTAGACTCTGACAATAATCCTGGATCAATATCCGGTATTAGAGCTGTTTGATCCATGGCTGATTCGTTCTTAACGTGTATAACAAAATAAATAATGTTCAAATAATTATTTTTTTCTCCAAATTATGTGGATTACGTCACACCAGGTGATTAGCAGCACTGATAGTATTATCCCGCCTGCTGAGGGAAAACATGTAGGTTTTACAAAAGCTTAAGGAAAGGCTTCCTCGGCAGGCACTTTTATTTTGAACGTTTGATTTATTGAAAATAAAAACCGATTCTCCTACCTTGATTCCATTTTCACGTTTTCTGTCAAAACTGGTTCTCGGTATTACTTTTTATCCACTTCCTGCTTTTTTCGACTTGCATCCAGTCTCGCCGAAATTTCATGAGCAAAAATGCCGGCTGTAGAATATTATCAGCGCATACACTGATGACTATTGCGGACTCGCCATGCCTGACCAGCATCATAAAACATCTATCCGACGCTTCCCGGAAAGACTTTTTCACCTCTGTTTGATCTTGTTCTTGTCCAGCACTGCATTTGCACAGACATTCGACCTGAGTGTCAACGATCAAGGCCTGATTTCCATGCGGGCAACCCAGGCACCGGTTGAGGATCTGGTGACGGCCATAGGCGAGGAGATGGGCATAGAAGTGTCTTTCCCCAGCCCTGTTCAAGAGCGGGTCACGGTTGACTTCGAAGACCTGAAGCTCGAGCAGGCGATCAAACAACTGACCAAAAGTTATATTCTCGTCACAAGCAAAAAGACCGATCCCAAGAGAGTCCGCGAGATCATCGTCATGCCTGAGGGTGAGGCATCAAGTTATCTGCCAGAAGAAGGCAATATCGAAGAACAAGTCCGTATGGCTACCGAGGCTGCCGAAGCGGGTGAACAGCAAATGGATGAGCAGCAACAGACGCCTGATGATATGGCGATTCAAATGGATCAGTTACAACGCCGAATCGTTAAAGATGAGGTTCCCGACGGAGAAGACCCGGCGCAGATGGAAGCTGAGCCCGACATCCCGGAAGGTGTCGAGGTTCCGGAAATGTCTCAGTAATGAACACCGGCGGCCGGACTTCCGGACCTACCCCTTATAAACCGATACCGACTGGACATCTTGCTCGATCTCCACGATCATGCCGATACCCTCGGCTATCCGGTTCAGTCTTTCCGGTCCGGGAATAGTGCCGATATATCCTGGTCAAGGCAGTAAACCAACAGGAATCCTCATTCCATGCACCGCCAAAAAAATAAGATCGAATCCGGGAGTCCCTATCCGTTAGGCGCCTCCTGGGATGGTTCCGGCGTGAATTTCGCGATTTTTTCCGCCAACGCGGATCGCGTCGAGCTCTGCCTGTTCGACCCGACAGGTCGTCGTGAGATTGCACGCCACGCCTTGCCGGAAAACACCAACCAGGTCTGGCACGGCTATCTGCCGTACGCAGGGCCGGGCACTTTGTACGGTTACCGCGTCCACGGGCCGTTCGAGCCGGAGTACGGCCATCGCTTCAACCCGAACAAGCTTTTGCTGGACCCTTATGCCCGGCAATATCATGGCTCGATCCGCTGGAGTGACACCGTCAACGGCTACAAAACCGGCACCAAAAGTGAAGACCTGTCGTTTTGCAAACGCGATTCAGCCAGCGCCATGCCAAAGTGCGTCGTTACCGATACCGCTTTTACCTGGGGTAACGACCGGCGCCCGCGCATTCCCTGGTCGGACACGATCATTTATGAGACCCATGTGCGTGGCATGACCAAGCTGCATCCACAGGTGCATAAGCCTCTGCGTGGCACCTATGCGGGGATGACTGAACCGGTGGTCATTGATCACCTCAAGGCGCTCGGCATAACAACCGTGGAACTTTTACCCGTGCAGGCCTTTGTCAACGACCGGTTCCTGGTCGAGAAGGGACTGCGTAATTATTGGGGTTACAGCACGATCGGCTATTTCACGGCGCATGCGGATTACTTCAACAGCCACGGCATCCTCGATTTCAAAACCATGGTGCGGCGTTTTCATGACGCAAATATCGAGGTCATACTGGATGTTGTCTACAACCACACGGCTGAAGGCAATCACCTCGGCCCCCATCTGAGCTGGCGAGGGATCGACAATGCCTCTTATTACCGGCTCAA
>JAGRHW010000492.1 GCA_020444765.1 Gammaproteobacteria bacterium
TCTGACGCTGGATTTCCTGCGTGCCGGACAGCCGGCGGAAAAATTTATCCGGGAACTCACGCCGGCTGCTGGTGACTACGCGGGTTTCAATCTGTTATGCGGTGACTCTGACGGCTTGTATTATTTTTCAAACGCTGGCGGCGGTTACAGGGAATTGCAGGCCGGAATCTTCGGCCTGAGCAATGCGCATCTCGACACGCCCTGGCCGAAAGTCCGGCTGGCCAAACAGCGACTGGAAACGTTGCTGGCGCAAACCGAGATAGATCCGCAAACCGCGATGAGCATCCTGCACGATCCGCATACCGCGGCTGATGAAGCGCTGCCGGACACCGGCATCAGCCTGGAATGGGAAAGGCAGTTATCGGCGCAGTTTATCCGCATAGACGGTTATGGCACGCGCTGCACCAGCGTTTTATTGCAGGAGAATTCGGGCCGGACGGTTTTTTTCGAACAGGAGTTTAATCAACAAGGACCAGGCGGGCAGCGTTTGAAGGTTTTTTCTCCGAAGGCTTGCCCGGACTTGCAGAAATAGCCTTGTCGGTAGTCGCGGATGCGCAGGACGTGTTCAACAGGCTGCAATCCCTGCAGTTTTCGTTATTCTCCCGCAGCGCCTTGCCGCAACTTTTCAGGCACAGGTTCCAGACGCATTGTTTCGAGTCGGCGCCGAGGCAGCGGAAATCGCTGACGCACAGGGCGCCATTTTCCAGCAAGCGCAGCAACACATCGGCTTGCATTTCCAGACGTATACGACCGTGAATCTCTTTCATCGGTTTTCTCCGGCTGCGGTTTTCGCGGTCGACGGGTCCTCCTGTTCTTCCAGCAGGTGCTCGTAACGCTGGTCGGTCAGGGTTTTCATAAAGGCAACCAGGGCGTCGATGCGCTTGTCGTCGAGCGCCGGCCCGGTTTCCAGCTCTTCCAGGGAGATTGTCTCCGCCACTTCCGGGTCGGCCCATTTTGCTCCGGTTTCCGGGTTGATCTGGCGTTTTTCGCTGCGGCTGTTGTACTTGTTGTAAAAGAGGATCACGGTTCGCAGGTCCTGAAACACGCCGTTGTGCATATAGGGTGCGGTGACCGCGATGTTGCGCAGGGTTGGAGTCTTGAATTTGCCGCGCTGGGCGGGGTCGTCCACTTGCGGGTGACTCAACAGGCCTTCATCGACGAACTCCTTATCCACGCCGTTACGTGCCCTGAGTTCGGCATTTACCGGTACGCCGATATTGTGATATTCGTAGTTGCTGAAGGTTTCGCCTTCTGCAGAAGGTGTTTTTTTCAGTTGGTGACAGATATTGCAGTTTGTAAACTGCTGTGAAAAAAACAGCGTCATGCCGAGTTCTTCCTGCGCCGTCAGCTTGTATTCGCCGCGCAAATGGCGATCGTATCTGGAGTCGAACGGGGCAAAAAAGCGGGTTTGTTCAAATGCCGCTATGGCCTGCGTCATGGCGGTATAGGCCGCTTTGGCATCCTTGAAGATATCCGCGCCGAACAGCGCCGTGAAGTTGTCCCGGTAAAGCGGGTTCTCCTGCAGGCGGGCAACAACATCGGCTTCGCTGCGCATGCCCATTTCGATTAAATTCAAGGGTGGCCCTGCGGCCTGTTCCTGCAGATTTGCCGCGCGGCCGTCGAGGAATTGCCCGCCCCGGTAAACGCCGGAAGCGTCCCGATGAAAATCCGGCGTCAGGGCCGCGTAGGCAGCGGTGGGCGCGTTGCGGTCGCCGAGGGAAACGCCGTCATCGCCCAGCGAAGCCGCGTTGGTGCCGGCCAGGCCGCGCTGATCGGAAAAACCGGCTTCGGGCGCGTGGCATGTTGCGCAGGACTGTGTCCGGTTGGCGGAAAGGTTGTTGTCAAAGAACAGCGCTTTGCCGAGGTCTTGCAGCGAAAGTGCCGCGTCCGAGGCGAAGCCGGGCGTGCCGATGAGCGCGCTAATCAGCATCAGTAAACAGATAAATTGTGACAGTCGGAAAAACATGGGCGTTCCATCGATCCGGAAGGTTCTCCGGGAATCAATTAGTAGTTTAATCAGATTTTTTGGTCAGTACAATTGAAATAATAATGATTCGCATTTAAAATCCACCCTCAAATCTATCTTGGAGTTTACTATGCGATCCCGATCAAGACTGACTGCTTTAATTCTGTCCGGCCTGACCCTGTATGGTTTCAACAGCCTCGCGTCAGCGGCCTCGGGCAAGGACGTGCTGGATACCTACGCCGATATCGCCCACGCCACTTACGAGGATTCCCTGAACAGTGCCAGGGCGCTGCAGAAAAAGATCGACGCGTTGCTGGAAAAACCGGCTGACGAGAGCCTGGCGGCCGCGCGCGACGCATGGGTTGCCGCACGGGTGCCGTATCAGCAATCCGAGGCGTATCGCTTTGGTAACGCCATCGTTGATGATTGGGAAGGCAAGGTCAACGCCTGGCCGCTGGACGAAGGCCTGATCGATTATGTCGATACCGACAGCTACGGCGAGGAATCCGACGAAAACCCCTTCTACGCGGCCAATGTGATCGCCAATCCGCAGCTGACGGTAGGCGGCGAAGCGGTTGACGCAACGGCAATTACACCGGAATTCCTTGCAGAAACCCTG
>JAGRHW010000493.1 GCA_020444765.1 Gammaproteobacteria bacterium
AAACCCGAATAAACTCATAAAATCCAGATACTTACGCGTGATCTGGGTAGTGTGCCTCCATGATTTCGATGAATTTTTTAGCCGGCGCCGACAAAAAGCGCTCTTTGCGCGTGACGATGCCGTAGCTGCGTTTCGGAAAATAATCGCCCAGGGGAATCATCGCGAATTTATTGGCGTCTTCGTCGGTCAGGCAGACATCGGTAACGATAGAAATACCGAGTCCAAGGCTGACATAACGCTTGATGACTTCCCAGCCACCGGCTTCCAGCGCAACGTTGTAATTGACGTTGTTTTGCGCAAAGACCATCTTTACGATTCGCCAGGTGCTCAGGTGGCGGGGCGGCAGAATCAGCCCATGCGGACTGATATCGCGCAGGGTGACCTTGTCTTTCTTCGCCAGCGGATGATCGTGCGGCGTGATCAACACCGGGTCGAAACTCACGAACGAGTGGTATTCGACATCCTGCGGCACTTCCAGCATCGAGCCGACGGCAAAGTCGGCATGATCGGCGCGCAGCATGGCCATGCCGTCGCGGCCGGTGACATTGGCGAGCGTCAGACGCACGTCCGGATAAAGCTCGGAAAAATGCCGCACCGGGTCCGGTAGAATATAAAGAATCGTCGACTCACCGGCGGCAATGGTCAACTCGCCGGAGCTGAGTTTGCCGCAGTGCGCGTTGAAGGTTTCCTGCAATTGATCGACACCCTGGACCAGCGGCTGGGCGAGTTTGTAGAGTATTTCGCCTTCCGATGTCAGCTTCAGATAAGGGCCGCGGCGGACGAACAGCTGGACATCCATATCCTCTTCGAGAGCTTTGATTTGCAGGGAGATAGTCGGCTGGCTGGCAAACAGTTTGTCCGCTGCCTTGGTGACGCTGCCGAGTTTTGCAGTATTGCAAAACGCACGTAATTTTTTAATGCGGTTTTGCTTGTAATAAGTACCGGTCATGCGTGTGACCTCTCACGCGAGCATTCATAAATTTAATGCTAAGTGGTTTGTAATAAGCGCGGTGATTATATACACAAAGGAGAAGCATAAAAAGGAAAATTTTGTGCAGAGCAGCAAAAACTCCGTTTCTGTAATCAGAAGCAAGCGCGGATAGCCGACGTCTGATCCGGGTAAAGCAGGGCGATGACCGTCCGTAAAGTCTGAAATTGCCTGAAAAGCTTAATGTTATTGACCAGTCACTGGTATAGACTGTGCCGATGAATTACCCGGCAGCTTATGTGGTTTCAGGCATGATTGGTGTCATTCAATGTCAACAGCGTTGATCCCGCCGGCGCCACATGCCGTCGGCGTCATGCTGCTGACAGTCTTTGCACTGTTTCTGTTCACCCGTGAGCGAATTCCCCTTGAAACCTCCAGCCTGCTGGTTCTGACCTTGCTGACGGTCGGCTTCCATCTGTTTCCTTTTGACACGCCTTTTGGCGAAGTCTCGGCGGTCGATTTTTTTTCCGGCTTCGGCCACCAGGCACTGATTGCCGTCAGCGCCCTGATGGTCGCGGGCCACGGCCTGGTCAGGACCGGTGCGCTGGAGCAGGTGGGCCGTCTGCTGGCGGGATTCTGGTCGCGTGCGCCGCGGCTTGCGTTTTTGTTGACGCTGCTCGCGGCCGCCAGCCTCAGCGCCTTTATCAACAACACGCCGATCGTGGTGCTGTTTCTGCCCATCCTGGTGAGTGTTTCATTGCGTTCCGGCGGTTCGGCCAGCTCGATGCTGATGCCGATGGGGTTTGCAACCTTGCTCGGCGGTACCAGCACCACCATCGGTACCTCGACCAATTTACTGGTAGTCAGTGTTGCAGCGGACCTCGGGCTGCGCGAGATCGGCATGTTCGACTTTGTCGTGCCGGCGGTGATTGCCGGAGTGGCGGGTATCGCTTATCTATGGCTGCTTGCGCCGCGTCTGCTGCCAAAGCTTGCCGTTGAGATCGACGACTTTTCGGCCAAGATTTTTTCCGGGCAACTGCATATCCGCGAAAACAGTTTCGGCGACGGTAAAACCCTGGCGGAGCTGATTGCCAAAAGCGGCGGCACGCTTAAGGTTCAGAACATACTGCGTACCGAGCATACCCGGGTTTATCCCTTGCCGGATGTGAGGGTGCTGGCGGGTGACCGCCTACTGGTGCACGACACTGCGCAGAATCTCAAGGAGTTCGAGCAGGTGCTGGGCGCGAGCCTCTATACCGATAAGCAGTCGAACGCCGAAGAGGTCGGTGATTTTGCCGAACAGGATCAGCAACTGGCCGAAGTGATCGTCAACCGCGAATCGCCGCTGCGGACCCGCACCCTGGCAGAAGTGCGCTTCGCCGAACAATACAAACTGATTATCCTGGCGATTCACCGCGGCGGAAAAAAACTGGAAAAAATGCGTGGCGGCATCGGCAACGTACGCCTGCGTGTCGGTGACGTGCTGCTGGTGCAGGGACGTCGCGAGGATATTTCCAGCCTCAAGCGCAGCGGTTTGTTTCTGGTGCTGGATAATACCACTGACCTGCCGCACAGCGCCCTGGCGCCGGTCGCGTTGGTGATCATGGCGGCGATTGTCTTGCTCACTGCGTTTTCGATTCTGCCGATTGCGCTC
>JAGRHW010000494.1 GCA_020444765.1 Gammaproteobacteria bacterium
GATGGCTGAAACCGGTGGCGGTGGAATCGGTCTGCCGGATACCGTCCCTTGTCGGCGGATGGATATTCCCGACAGCGAGGTTTGCGGTTATCGGATCGAGGCCTACGATGTGCTGAGGAAATACAATGGCACACTGGCTGTTATGCCTCAGGTCGCGACGTATGACCTGATCTATGAACAGACGCCGGAAGTCTTTGATATGGCTGTCGACTACTTGGGCGCGACGCATGTTCTCTGGCAGTCCGAGTTCGCCAGCCGTCGTGATAGCCGAGGCTATGTGCCGAACTATCTGCAAAACCAGTTGCTGCCGACTATCGAGTCTCAGGGGGCGAGAATAAACTCGGAGTGCCCATCGCAGCTGGAGCCGTGCATCTAGAGCTGAAAGGACTAGCCGTCCGTCGGACCGGGTCCGGCGGGCGGCGGAGGCTGCATCGGTAAGAGCTTTGCCGAAAAGCCTCTTGAACATGCCGAAACCCGGCGCACTTCCCGGAAAACACAACTATCATATAGGACAGGTTGGGCTCGGGTTTGATCCGGGCTTGTTTATTTTGACAAGTCTGGAACCCTGGTTTTGGAGAGGGGGCAGCCGACACAAACCGATATCTTAAATTTTGCAGACAGGCTTACAAATGAAAATTGCATTCATCGGTACGCGGGGAGTACCCGCAAATTACGGAGGCACCGAATCCTATGTTGAAAAACTGACGCATTACTTTGCCAGTGAAGGTGACGAGGTTGTTGTCTATTGCAAAAAATCAGACAACAAGCAGGAGAAGGCGCGGTTGGACGCGATGTTTCCGGATAATGTCAAGCGGGTGGAAATGCCCAGTATCCCGACCAAGCATCTGGACAATATTACGCGCTCATTTTTCTCAACACTGCATGCTTGCTTGGATAGAAAGATCGATGTTGTTCAGTTCAATAATGCAGGCCCTTCCTTTTTTGCTATTATCCCGAGGCTTTTTGGTAAAAAAGTCGTCGGCGCGATTCGCGCTATCGATTCCCAGCGGGAAAAATGGAACTTTCTGGCCAAGGCTTTTTTGCGCTTCTGTGACTTTCTTATCGTGAAAGTGCCGCATGCGACGACGGTCAACTCCATGGCGATGAAGGAATACTATGGTGAAAAATACAATGCCGAGACGGCTTATATTCCCAATGGCGTAGTTGTCCCTGATGCAAAGATCCCGGCCAGCGTAATTCATGAATATGGTTTGCAGGAAAAAAAGTATATTCTTTTCGCCGCCAGGCTTGAGCCTGAGAAAGGCTGTCATGTACTGATTGATGCCTATAAAAAGGCCGTGGCCGAAACAGGCTCCGATATCAAACTGGCGATTGCCGGTCACACTGGCTTCACGTCGGATTACTTCAATGCTCTTTTCAGCCAGAAAAGCGACGATATCAAGTTTCTTGGTTATGTCGATGCCAACGAGCGGCTGAGTGAATTGTTTGATCATGCCTATGCGTTTGTTCTACCGTCTTCGGTGGAGGGGATGTCAAACTCTCTGTTGAAGGCCATGGCGCATGGCGTGCCTTCCGTGGTGAGCGATATACCGGAGAATCTGGCGGTATTCGATGAGGCGCCGTTCGACGAGGCTCTGGGCGACCGGCCAGGCCTGTCATTCCGTTTGGACGATGTGGATGATCTGGCCGCCAGGCTGGTTGAGCTGTTTAACGATGCCGAAAAAGCCGCCTTGAGAGGGCGCTTGTTGAAAGAGCACGTTGAAAAACACTTCACGATGGCAAGAATGTTTGAAGATACCAGGAAGGTTTACACCGACCTTTTGACGTGATGGATTTTTTTGCTGGCTGGGTTGCGCCGATGCGCTGACGGCAGGCGTGCAATTCAAATCAATAAAACAGGACTTCGGGAAATTGGCTAATAGAAAAGCACTGCACATTATTAACGGTGAGCACTATTCAGGCGGGGAGCGTATACAGGATATTCTGGGTATGACATTGCCCCAATATGGTTACGACGTCGGCTTTGTCTGCCTGAAGCCGGATATGTTTCCGAATGTTTATCGCTCCAAGGCCTCGCCGGTTTATTCTGTTCCCATGAAGCACAAGGCCGACTTCATGCTGTATAAAAAAGTCGCCGAAATCATCAAGACCGAGGGCTACGATATCGTGCATTCGCATATGCCGCGCAGTATCCCGGTGGCGCGTCTGGCAAGCCTCAGCGCCAAGGTGCCGATGGTTCATCACCTGCACAGCCCAACTCTGTTTGAAGGGCCAAGCCTGCTGAATAATATTGTTTCCGGTATCCTCGAAAGAGTCAGTCTGATCGGCGCCGATGCGGTTATCCCGTGTTCCGAGGGGCTCGGTAAATACGCCAAACAAATCGGGATCGGTTCGCGTCGGGTCAAGGTGGTGTTGAACGGTATTCCCGGGCTGGGTCTGAATGCTGAAAAAAAAGCGCCCAATGACGAATGGGTGATTGGCGTGGTGGCATTGTTTCGGCCAAGAAAGGGGTTTGAGTATCTGCTGGAGGCCATGAGTCTTTTAAAGGCTCGCGGCTACAGTTTCAAATTACATGCGATTGGCGGCTTTTTTTCCCAGGAATACCGGGATCATATCGAT
>JAGRHW010000495.1 GCA_020444765.1 Gammaproteobacteria bacterium
CCGCTGACGAAGCGCTGGCTGAGCGTGCCCGCCAGGAAGTGAACAAGCAGATCGAGGCGCGCGGCCTGGAAGTCGGCGGATGGCGCAAGGTGCCGGTCAATCCGGACGCCCTCGGCGAGGAGGCCCGTGCCTCCATGCCGCAAATCGAGCAGGTCTTTATCAACGCGCCCTACGATATGGACCACAAGGCGCTGAACCGGCATCTCTATGTGGCGCGCCGCCGCTCGGCCATGACGATCACCGATGAGTCGTTTTATATCTCCTCGATCTCGGCCGACTCGGTGATCTACAAGGGCTTGATGATGCCGCAGTATCTCGCCGATTTTTATCTGGACCTGCAGGACGAGTCGCTGGAATCCTCGATCGCGGTTTTTCATCAGCGCTTTTCAACCAATACACTGCCGCAATGGCGACGCGCGCAGCCGTTCCGTTACCTTGCGCATAACGGGGAAATCAACACCATTCAAGGCAACCGTAACTGGGCGAATGCGCGCACCCACAAATTCCAGTCCGATTTACTGCCTGAATTGCGCGAGCTGCAACCGCTGGTCAGCAGCCGCGACTCGGATTCAGCGTCGCTCGACAATATGCTGGAAGTGCTGCTCGCCGGCGGCATGGATATCTTTCAGGCCATGCGCATGCTGCTGCCGCCGGCCTGGCAGAACAGCGACGAACTCGATCCAGAACTGCGCGGTTTTCTGGAATTCAGCTCCATGCATATGGAACCCTGGGACGGCCCGGCAGGCGTGGTGCTGAGTGATGGCCGCTATGCCGCCTGCGTGCTGGACCGCAACGGCTTGCGACCGGCGCGTTACGTGATCACCCGGGACGGTCATATCACGCTGGCTTCGGAAATCGGCGTGTGGGACTACGATGTCGAGGACGTTGTCGAAAAAGGCCGCCTGAAACCGGGCGAAATGCTGGCCGTCGATACCCAGGCCGGCACGCTGCTGAAGCCCAAAGACGTCAACGATATGCTGAAAAAGCGCAACCCTTACGCCAAATGGCTGTGGAAATACACCCGCCATCTGCGTTCAGGTTTACGCGACATTCCGTCGCCCCGGCAGGCGTTCGATGACGACCGGCTGACGCAATACGAGAAACTCTTTAACGTGTCGTTCGAGGAGCGCGACCAGATTCTGCGGGTACTCGCCGAAAACGGCCAGGAAGCGGTCGGCTCGATGGGTGACGACACCCCGTTTCCGGTGATGTCCAGCCAGGTCCGCTCACTGTACGACAACTTTCGCCAGCAGTTTGCGCAGGTCACCAATCCGCCGATCGACCCGCTGCGCGAAGCGGTGGTGATGTCGCTGGAAACCTGCATCGGCCGCGAAAAAAACCTGTTCCGGGAAACCATGGATCACGCCAAACGTCTGCTGATACGTTCGCCGATCGTCTCGCAGCAGAAGTTCGAAACCATGATGACCATGGATGACGAGGAGGAATACCGTCACGCCATCATCAGCCTGTATTACGAGGCCGGTAAGCATTCGCTTAAATCGGCGATCGAGAACGTCTGCGAACAGGCCGTCGAGGCGGTTCGTTCCGGCAAAGTGGTACTGGTGCTGTCGGATCAGGATGCGCCGGCGGATCAGTTGCCCATTCATGCCCTGCTCGCCACCGGCGCGGTGCATCACGCCCTGATCCAGGCGGGCTTGCGTTGTGATGCGAACATCGTGGTGGAAACCGCCACTGCGCGCGACTCACACCATATGGCGGTGCTGATCGGTTACGGCGCCACCTGCGTCTATCCGTATCTCGCCTATCAGTCCATTCAGGGCATGATCCGCAGCGGCGAACTCGAAAACCTGAGCGTCAAGGAAGCCGAGCAAAACTATCGGGCCGGTATCAACAAGGGTCTGATGAAGATACTCTCGAAAATGGGTATTTCCACGATCACCAGTTACCGTGGCGCACAATTGTACGAAATCGTCGGCCTGCACGACGAAGTCGTGGATCTTTGTTTTACCGGTACCATCAGCCGCATCCAGGGCATCAATTTCAACAATATCGAGGCCGATACCAAAGAGCTGAACCGGCGCGCCTTCGATCCGCGCGTGCTGACCAGCCAGGGCGGTTTGCTGAAGTATATTCACGGTGGCGAATACCACGCCTATAACCCGGACGTGGTCGGTACGTTGCAGACAGCTGTCAGCAGCGGTGACTTCAGTGATTACAAACGTTACGCGGATCTGGTCGATCAGCGCCCGCCCGCAATGCTTCGCGATCTGATCGGACTACGCGGTGACGCAACGCCGATACCGCTCGATGAAGTCGAACCGGTCGAAGAGATCATCAAACGTTTCGATTCCGCGGGCATGTCGCTCGGCGCGCTGTCACCCGAAGCGCACGAAACCCTGGCCGAGGCCATGAACCGCCTGGGCGCGCGTTCCAACTCCGGTGAAGGTGGTGAGGATATCGCCCGTTACGGCACGCTGAAGATGTCCAAGATCAAGCAGATCGCCTCCGGCCGCTTCGGGGTTACGCCGCATTACCTCGTCAATGCCGAAGTCCTGCAGATCAAGATCGCACAGGGCGCAAAACCCGGCGAAGGCGGACAACTGCCCGGCCACAAGG
>JAGRHW010000496.1 GCA_020444765.1 Gammaproteobacteria bacterium
AGCAGCCTGTCGGACGGCGTCAGCGACACCTTTAGCAGCTCTTCGATGAGAGTGGCTTCGTCTCCGACCAGAATCAGTCGGAGATCGTGTTTTCGTTCGTACACCAGTTTGGCCGCGTGAACGATAACACTAGCGCCTGAGTCGCCCCCCATGGCATCGATAGCAATGGTTACTGGCTCGGTCATGATCTGGGTTGTTCCTGTAGCGCGGAAGTACGACAGGGAGTGCCGGCGCTTTTACAGTCGCCTGACGTGAAACCGCAGCGTGCCAGAGCGGCCCGCTGCGTACAAATTTGACTATTCGTTGTCGTCGTCTTCGTCGTCGAGTTCGACGTCGGCTTCGACCACCCGGCGGCCACGATAATAGCCGTCCTTGGTGACATGATGGCGCCGGTGCAGCTCACCGGTCGTCGGATCTGTGGATAATGCGGGACTTCCCAAGGCATCGTGCGAACGGCGCATGCCTCGTCTCGACGGTGTTTTACGGCGCTGTTGTACAGCCATTTCAATAACTCCGGATCAGTCTGTTTTCGTAAGATTCTTCAGTATTTCAAACGGGTTTCTGCGCGTCTGATCTTCGCCGCCCATGACCGCGTCATCATCCTCTGTCAACTCGCCGGCGTAGCCGAGATCCACGCAGGTGCGGATATCAGTATGCCGGGCCGACACTGGCAGCTGCAGGATCAACTCGTCCTCCAGCAGGTCAACACTATGAATATGGCCATTTTCGTCGAGAATAACCGGATCCAGCTCGTCCGGCAGTGCTTCCGCAGCAGCCTCGTCGGAGACAAACGTCAGGCTGAAATCCGCCTCAAGGTTTTGCTCGAAGCTGTTCAGACAACGCTGACATTCCATCTCGCAACCGGCCTGGAAATGCCCGGCAACACCGACTCGTCCATCCGCCTCGAAAAACCGCATTTCGGCCCGGACCATGCCCTTTTCCGACAGCAAAAATTCGCTAAGACGCGTAAATTGCGCGACCGGAATTTCAACGGCGTAGGTCTGATCGCGGGCCAGCAATCTTGACGGATTAAATCGGACAGGCAGCTTAACCATAAACAATCAATCGTAACCAACATGTCGTGCCTTGTCAAAGGATATCAGTGCTTTGCGGAACCGCTTCAAACCTCCCGGCCAACCCCCTCCGGTGAGCCTTGCGATAGTGGAAACACTGCCTGCGACGCCGAACAAATTGATTTCAATCATGTCTATTTTGCCAGCAGCCAACCTAAGATACGATAAAGGCGTTGAAAAGAGGAAAGGAATATGGACCCCAAACTCAAGCAAGAACTCTACGAAAGTTACCATTCTCTGCTGGACCGCTTTCGTTATGTTTACGAGGAAGGCAAAGAGTCGCTGGAGGATGCTCTGCATATCGCCGCCCAGGAACTGCAAAAACTCGGTGACCATACCGATGAGGAAATCCACCACCTTTCCGACGTCCTGAAAGACGATATGCGCGAGGCGTCGCTGCAGGCCCATGAACTCAAGGAAGGCCTGCGTGAAATCATCGATTTCGACCGGCAGTATCTGAGCACTGAGATTCGCGAAAAAGTCCTCAAACTCGCGGATCAGACCACGCTCGATATGCTCGCTTTGCGGGAAGAGCTCGCCGAGCGGCAACGCCGTCGCAACTCCACGCCGAAAAACAAGTCATAACCGTCAGTCATCGATAAGAGGGCTTTATTATGGACGTTCATGAACTGAAAACACTTAACTTTTCAGAGGCGCTGTCAAGGCTCGAGGAAAAAGTCATCACCCTGAAAAGCGAACTCGAAGACGCCAAGGCCCGCGCCCGGGAATCGGAAGATGCACAAGCCATTGCCGAAAAGCTGGCCCGGGAACACGAACTGGCCGAAGAAAAACTGGCCCGCTTGCGCAACGAAAAATCCTTCGACATGGCCGGTCGCAATCACGGCATCATGACCGAAGTCATCGAAGCGCTGGACTATATCAGTGAGAAAATCCAGAAAATGCTACACTTGCTCTGATTGTTCTCTGCGCATTCCGGAAACGCTGTGAAAAAAATAGTTCTGGCTTCAAGCTCGCCGTTTCGCGCCGATTTGCTAAAAAAGCTCGGGCTTGCATTTACCACCGCCAGACCGGACTGTGACGAAACCCCGCACCCCGGCGAGACGCACCGGCAACTGGTGATGCGTCTCGCCGAAAACAAGGCCCGCAGCATCGCCGCTTCGCATGGCGAGAGCCTGATCATCGGCTCCGACCAGGTGGCCGAACTCGACGGTGAAATTCTCGGCAAACCCGGCGCTCATGCCCCCGCCTTGCGGCAATTGCTGAACGCCTCCGGCAGGCGCGTCGTGTTTCACACCGGACTTTGTCTGCTCGATACCTGCAACGACACCTGTCAGGTCGACGAGGTCTTGTTTACAGTGCAGTTCCGCCATCTGAGCGAGCTGCAGATCGAGCGCTATCTGCAGGCCGAGCAGCCCTGGAACTGCGCCGGCAGTTTCCGCTCCGAGGGACTGGGCATTACCCTGTTCGAAAAGCTCGAAGGCGATGATCCGAATGCGTTGGTGGGCCTGCCGTTGATCAGACTTTGTGAC
>JAGRHW010000497.1 GCA_020444765.1 Gammaproteobacteria bacterium
CGACGCGCTGGCGATTGCTCTACTGGAGGCACGCGGCTTCAGCATCGACGATTTTGCCATGTCGCACCCGGGCGGCGCACTCGGCCGGCGCTTGTTGTTACGGGTTTGCGATATCATGGTCACCGGGCCTGCCATACCGCTGGTGACGCCCGATACGCCGCTGCGCGATGCCCTGGTCAGCATGACGGAATCCGGCTTCGGCATGACGATCGTCGCCGATGACCGGCTGAGCGTGCTCGGGGTTTTTACCGACGGCGACCTGCGCCGCGCTATCGACCGCAATATCGATCTGCTCGGTACGCCGGTATCGAAGGTCATGAGCCGTGGCGCGAAAACGGTCAGCGAGAACACCCTGGCGGTTGATGCGCTGGATCTTATGGAAAAGCACCGGATTACCGCCCTGCCGGTTCTCAACGAGGACGGACTGATCTGCGGGGCGCTGAAGATGCACGACCTGTTACAAAGCGGCGTGGTTTAAAAAACCGCCGGCAACCGCGATAAAAAAAATTCACCAGCTAAAATCACTATAAGCAAAAACGGGAAAAGCCATGAGCAATCAGCAGGACCTCATCAAACGCGCAGAAAAAATCCGCCTGGTGATTTTTGATGTGGACGGCGTGCTGACCGATGGCGGGCTTTACCGCGGCGACGACGGGCAGGAAACCAAGCGCTTTCATTCCCGCGACGGTCTCGGCATGAGTCTGCTGAGAGACAGTGGTGTGGATATCGCCTTTATTACCGGCCGCACCTCAAACGTCGTCGAACATCGCGCCGCCGAACTGAAAATCCAGCATGTCTATCAGGGCAAACGTGAAAAACTACCGGCTTTCGAAGCCTTATGCGAAGAGCTTGGCATCAGGCACGATGAAGTCGCCTACATGGGTGACGATCTGATCGATCTGTCCGTGCTGGTCAGAGTCGGGCTTGCATTAACAGTCAGCGACGCGCATCCGGAAGTGATCAAGCGCGCGCACTGGGTCAGCCATTACCCGGGCGGCAAAGGCGCAGCGCGCGAGGCCTGCGAAATGATACTGCAATACCAGGGACGCTGGGATGCGATACTGGCGAAGTATCTGGGTTCGGACTGATGAAATGGGGACTGACGCAAACCCTGCTACTGACCGCCCTGCTGATGGCCGCGATTACCTCGCTTATCTGGCTCGACCGGCCGGACATTCTGCAGGACGATGAAAGCCCGAAAATGTCGGAATTGCAGGCGGATTATTACCTGGAAGGCTTCGAAACCATCCGTTACAGCATCGACGGCAGCCCCGAATACCGTCTCGAAGGCGATACACTGTTGCATTATCCAACCCACCAGGCATCTGAAATCATCGCCCCACAGCTGGTGCTGAACAGACCGCTTCAGCCGTCATGGACGATGGCCTCCCATTCCGGCTGGCTTGAAGAGTCCGATGAATCGATTCGTCTCAACGGTGACGTGACGATCCTGCGCGGCCCTGTCGACGATCAACCCGAGATAACCATAAAGACGTCGGAAATCACCGTGATGACCCGCGAAAAGTCGCTGGCAACCGACGCCGACATCGAGATCCAGTCCCGCGACTGGGTCCTTCGCTCCACCGGACTCAAGTCCAATCTTACCGACGGTAGGCTGTCCCTGCTGTCGAACGTACGTGCCCGTTATGAAAGCATTCAGTAAAACGTCTCTTATCCTGTGTCTGCTGCTGGCCATACCGCTGGTTGGTCTGAGCCGCCAGGCCGACTTCAATAAGCCGATCGATGTACAAGCCGACAGTTCGGAATTCGACGAAAAAACCGGTATACAGACCCTGCGTGGCAATGTGCAGATCACCCAGGGTTCGATGAAAATCAATGCCGACGAGATCGCCGTATCGATTGAAAACGGCAAGCTCGCCGTGATCAAGGGCAAAGGCTCGCCGATTGTTTTCGAGCAGGAGAACGAAGAAGGCAAGCTGGTGACCGGACACTGCGACGAAATCATTTACGAGGCGGCCCAAGCCCGGCTGGTGATGATCGGCCAGGCGAAACTCAAACAGCCCAATCAGGAGCTGTCCGGCGATCGCATCGAGTTTGATTCAAAAACGCAGAAGGTTCGTGCCGAGGGCGGCACCAACGGCCGGGTCCAGATCAAGATCCAGCCACCGCCCAGCGGACAGGAACCATGAAAAGAAGGCTCAGCGCGGTAGACCTGCACAAATCGTATAACAAGCGCAGCATCCTCGAAGGCGTCAGTCTGCATGTCGACAACGGCGAAGTGGTCGGTCTGCTCGGGCCGAACGGGGCCGGCAAGACAACCTGTTTTTACATGGTGGTTGGACTGGTCAACCCGGACAGCGGCAAAATCCTCTTCGACGATACCGAGATCACCCAGCTGCCGGTGCACGCCAGGGCCCGCATGGGGGTCGGCTATCTGCCCCAGGAAGCTTCGGTGTTCCGCAAACTCAGCGTGGAGGAAAACATTCTGTCGATCCTTGAAATCCGCAAGGAACTCGACAAAGCCGCGCGACACGACAAGCTCGAATCGCTGCTTGAGGAATTGCAGATAACGCATATCCGGGAAAGCGAG
>JAGRHW010000498.1 GCA_020444765.1 Gammaproteobacteria bacterium
TCTCGTCCGCACGCGAATATCGTCTACTTACACTCCGAGCGATTCGTCAGTGAGATGGTCCGGGCGCTCCAGCACAACACCATCGACGAGTTCAAGCGCTACTACCGTTCCCTGGATGCCCTGCTGATCGATGACATCCAGTTCTTTGCTGGCAAGGACCGCTCCCAAGAGGAGTTCTTCCATACCTTCAATGCGCTGCTCGAGGCCAATCAGCAGGTCATCATCAGCTGTGACCGCTACCCGAAGGAGGTCGAGGGCCTGGAGGAACGGCTGCGTAGCCGATTCGGCTGGGGACTCACGGTCGCCATCGAGCCGCCCGAGCTCGAGACCCGGGTTGCTATTCTCATGCAGAAGGCCCAGGAAATGGGTCGTGAGCTCGGCGATGAGGTCGCATTCTTCATCGCCAAGCGTGTGCGCTCGAATGTACGGGACCTGGAAGGTGCGCTGCGACGGGTAATCGCCCAAGCCCGCTTCACCGGCAGCGAGCTTACCCAGGCCCTGGCCAAGGAAGCCTTGAAGGACCTGTTGGCCGCCTACGAGAAGCGCGTGAGTATCGACAACATCCAGAAGTCCGTATCGCAACACTACAACTTGCGAGTATCCGATCTGGTGTCCAAACGGCGTACCCGGTCAGTGGCCAGACCACGTCAGGTCGCCATGGCGCTGGCCAAGGAGCTGACGGAGCACAGTCTGCCGGAAATCGGCGAGGCGTTCGGCGGACGAGACCATACGACGGTCTTGCATGCGTGTCGGAAGATCGCGGAGCTGCGTCAGAGTGACACCAGTACCCGGGAGGAATACGAGAATCTGCTGCGGCTGCTGAGTAGCTGAGCAACTCTGCGGCCGGATTGCGCTGAGTTCGCGCCGGCGCGGACCGGATGGCTCGCCGTTATACACTCCCTGTTATACAAAGGTGTTGATAACATCACCTCAGACCTGTGGATAACCGTGGGATCAATGGCACCAGCTCGCCAAGGCGGAATCGATACCCAGTTTGTCCACAGGCCCCGCGCAGCCTGACAGGCCACTTGTACAGACCTTTAGAAGATGTGTAACTCTATGATTGATAAATTAAATATAGAGTTATCCACAGATGTGATGGTGCCTAGTAACAATAACTACCAACTATATATTCCAGATAGATCTTGAAGAGATGAAATTCAGCACCGAGCGGGACACGCTACTCAAGCCACTGCAGGCCGTGCAGGGGGTCGTGGAAAGACGCCATAGTCTGCCGATCCTCGCCAACGTGTTGTTGACGGTTCGCGGCGGATTGCTCTCCGTGCTTGCGTCGGACATGGAACTGGAGTTGATGTCCAGTATCGAGCTCGACGCACAGGCCGAGGGGGAGGTGACCGTGCCGGCACGTAAGCTGGTCGACATCTGCCGATCCCTTCCGGCCGGCGCGGCGGTCAGCCTGTCTCTCGAAGAGGACCAGGTGGTAGTCAGGTCGGGGCGCAGCCGTTTCAGTCTGAGCACTCTGCCGAGCAACGAATTTCCTCAAAGTGATCCGCCCTCGGACGATTTCAGGCTGGCGCTGCCCCAATCGGACTTGAAGCGTTTGATCGAGCTGACGGCTTTTGCGATGGCTCATCAGGACGTGCGCTATTACCTGAACGGTCTGCTGCTCGAGATCGACGAGAAATTGTTGCGGGCGGTCGCTACCGACGGGCATCGGTTGGCGTTGGCGGAGGTGGCCATCAATGGGGGGCCGAGCGGGTCGACACGGCAGATAATCTTGCCGCGCAAGGGCGTGACTGAACTACAGCGACTACTGGGTAGTGATGATGCTGTGGACCTTGTGGTCGGGTCGAACGCAATCCGGATGACGGTGGGTAACACACGGTTCACCAGCAAGCTGATTGACGGTCGGTTTCCGGACTACACCCGGGTGATTCCCGATGTGAACAGCACGGAGAAGGAGATCCGAGTCGATCGGGAAGCGCTGCGGCAGTGCCTTGCGCGAGCGGCGATCCTGTCCAACGACAAGTACCGGGCCGTTCGCTTGTGCTTGGAGCCTGGCAGGTTACGGGTGTTGGCGAACAATCCCGAGCAGGAGGCGGCGGAGGACGAGGTGGAAGTCGATTACGATGGTGACGGATTGGAGATCGGCTTCAATGTGACCTACATGATCGACGCGTTATCAGCGGTGCCCAGCAGTGAAGCCCGGCTCTGCCTGACGGATTCGAGCAGCAGCTGCCTGATCCTCCCCAGTGAGGGTTCGGCCTGCCAGTATGTCGTGATGCCCATGCGTCTGTGATTGGGGCGTAAGGTGCTGAGCCCGGTGGATTGCATGGGTGCAAGGCCGGTGCAATCGGGCTCGGCAGCGGTTCGCGATGGCCAGGTGGGCGATCGCGGGCGACGCCATGGTGTAAGGCCATGTCGACGTCAGACGAGCAGCGGGTCCGAGGACTCCGTGCCTCGTTGGTCTTGAAACCTGCTCAGCTGTAGCCGATTCGTATCGCGCGCCCACTTTGGAGGTTGAGGTGGAGCGTGCGGTGTCGGCGTACCCTCGAAGTTCTGTCATCAGGCTGGTGTTCACGGGC
>JAGRHW010000499.1 GCA_020444765.1 Gammaproteobacteria bacterium
ACCTGCTTTACCTCATCCACCTGGAGACCGGGCCGGAAGACGAGCAATACCGTGAACAATGCATGCGTGAGGCCTCGACGCGGCTGCAGGAAGTGATCGACGAAAACGACGTGCTCGGCCGCTACAGCGGCAACACCTTTTTATTGCTCAGCCTGTTCAACAAGACACGCAGCCCCGAAGTTCAGGCGGAAAATCTGCGCCGCGCCATCGGTGATCTGGACGGTTTGCTGCCCGGTGTTACCCGCAGCCGCGTCAGCGCGGTGATCGTCGACAAATACTGCAAGGACGGCGAACACGCCATCGCCCGCCTCAAGGACACCTTTATCCAGGCCCAGGAAGCCGACCAGCCGGTCAGAATAGACGTCGCCCAGTTTATTCATATGCCGGGCAGTCAGACCATGGATCATGTCTGGGCCAGACGTGTCAGCACGATTCTGAAAAACAACCGGCTGACGCTCAGCAGTCTGCCGATCTACAGCCTGCGCCACGATGCCCTGGAACGCTTCAGCCTGCGGCTGAACCTCACCGACGATACCGGCGAGAACATACCCTTGTCACAGTTCCAGGACACGGTGATCCAGACCGGGCTGGCCAGCAACGTCGACCGCTGGATTATTTTTAACGCCGCCCGCCAGCTGGTGGACAAACTGCGCGACACGCCGCATACGCAGTTTTTCATTCCGCTGGTCGGCAACGTCATGCTGGAGGATGATCTGTATCCGTGGATCGAAAAAATCATCGATCAGTTCAAGCTGCCGACCAACAGTCTCGTGCTGGAGACCAGCGTCGATTCGGCGCTGACGTTTCCGGATGCGTTTTCACACTTCTGCCGGAAAATGCGCGATATCCACTGCGGCGTTTACCTGACGGGGCTGGATGACCCGACCATCACACACGAACTGTTCGACGACGGCAAAAATCATATCGATTATCTGGCGGTCGATAAAAACCTGCTCGACGGACTGCAAGGCGATCCGGAAAAACACGAAACGATTGAAATTCTCGTACAGCAATGTCACCGGCAGAAAACCCTGACCGTGGTTACCGACCCGGTCGAACCCGAAGTGCTGTCGGAACTCTGGAAACTCGGCATCGACCTGATGATCAACGCCAATCTCACGGACCAGCCGGACGAGGTCATGGAGCTGGATTTGACAGCGACCTTGAGCGCATAATCATCGCTAGACAGCCGGACAATCCGGAACACGGCGGATTATTTTTCATAACAATCATAAACAAACGGAAAAAAATCGCAGGTGCGCACTATGAACGAACTCGAATCCGTATCGGTTCAATGCCCGTATTGCTGGGAAAAATTCGACCTGCTGGTCGATTGCTCCGTGGAACAGCAGGAATACATCGAAGACTGCGAAGTTTGCTGTAAACCCATCGATCTGGTGGTCACACTGGATGACAGCAACAAACCGCAAGTCGTGGCCCGTCACGACAGCGAATAAGCCCCGCTGCCGTTCAGATCAGGATCGCTTCAACCGTCCGCGCGACGGCGCTGAGTCCGGCTTGGCGATTAATCCACCCAGACCCGCGCGTTTCGGAACATGCGCAGCCAGGGGCCGTCCTCCGCCCAGTCATCCGGATGCCAGGAATTGGTCACGCTGCGAAACACCCGCTCCGGATGCGGCATCATGATGGTAAAGCGCCCGTCCTCGTTACAAACGCCGGCAACCGCGCCCTGCGAACCGTTCGGGTTGAACGGGTAAGACTGCGTCGGCCGCCCGTAATTGTCGGTATAACGCAGCGCATGCTGAACTGACTCCAGGGCTGCATTATCTGCAAAAACCGCCCGACCTTCGCCATGCGCGATCGCCACCGGCAGGCGCGAGCCCTGCATCCCGCGCAGAAAGATCGAGTTCGATTCGCCGATTTCCACCGTCGACACCCGCCCTTCGAACTGCTCCGATTCGTTGCGCAGAAACTGCGGCCAGCCCGCGGCGCCGGGAATGATGTGCTTGATGCGCGAAAACATCTGACAGCCGTTACAAACGCCCAGACCGAAAACATCAGGGCGCAGGAAGAACGCCTCGAAGGCGTTGCTCGCCGTTTCGTTATACAGAATGCTGTTTGCCCAGCCGCCACCGGCGCCAAGCACATCACCGTAGGAGAAGCCGCCGCAGGCGACCAGTCCCTTGACCTTATCCAGCGTAAAGCGCTGTTCGATGATATCGCTCATATGCACATCGACCGCATCGAAGCCGGCGCGATCGAACGCCGCCGCCATTTCGATCTGGCCGTTGACGCCCTGCTCACGCAGAATCGCCACCTGCGGCCGTACGCCACGCTGGATGTACGGCGCGCTGATATCGTCGTTCTGATCGAAACTGAGCAGCGGCGTGATGCCGGGGTCTTCGGCGTCTTCGATGGCATCGAACTCCTGGTCGGCGCAGGCCGGGTTGTCGCGCAGTCTTTGCATCCGGTAGCTGGTTTCCCACCAGATCGACTTCAGCTCACGCATCTCCCCGCTGTATACCGGCTTGTCACCATGCCGCAGGCTGACCATGCCTGCATCCGACAATCCGCCGA
>JAGRHW010000049.1 GCA_020444765.1 Gammaproteobacteria bacterium
CGCAGGAGGGAATCCAGCGGCGGACTAACCGGCAGAGACGCTGGATCCCCGACTAAAGCATTCGGGGATGACGTTTCCTCGACCGGGAACATTCGGAGTGACGGTTACCCATAAAACAGGCCGATAATCCCGTCATTCCCTCGCAGGAGGGAATCCAGCTGCGGACTGTCCGGTAGAGATGCTGGATCCCCGACAAAGGCACTCGGGAATGACGCTTCATCCGACGGGGACATCGGGGATGGCGCCTCAGGCCATCGCGGCGATTCAGCCGACGCCGTAAAACGCAAGGGCGTTGTCGCGCAGAACGCGGGCCGCAGCTTCGTCTCCCAGCGCCTCGCTGATCAGCGTGATATCGGCCGCCTGGAAGGCGCGCGGCGCACGGGTCGAGGGCAGGTCCGTGCCAAACATCAGTGCCTCGGGATTGCATTGCCAGAGTTGTTTCAAGGCGGCGGCAACGTCGAAATTCACGCGCCCGAAGCCCGTGGCCTTGACGCGGACGCCATGTTCGGCCAGACGCAATAAGTCCGGCAGCCCTTTTCCCGATAAACCCAGATGATCGATGCTGACCTTGGGCAGACCGGTGAGCAGACCGGTCAGGTCGTCGAGGTTCGCCGCGTCGAGATAGAATTCCGCATGCCAGCCATAGCGCTCATAAACGCGCAAGGCAAAATCCTGCAGATTGCTTAGCGTATCCCGCTTGCCGCGATAAAGATTAAAGCGCACGCCTCGCACACCGGCTCTGTTCAGCCGCGCCAGCGTTTCATCATCGACTTCAAGCGGCACCTGGGCGACCCCGACAAAACCGGCGCCAAGACGTCTCAGGGCTTCGACCAGATACGTCTGGTCAAACCCCTGAAACGAACCGGAAACCACCGCGCCGCCGGTAATGCCCAGCGGTTTTGCCTGCGCCAGATAGTCATCGACGGTAAAAGCGGCCGGCACAAACCCCTGATTCTCGATCAAGGGAAACGCCGGATCGATAATATGCAAATGCGCGTCGAACAGTGTGTGACCCATCATTCTGAACCCGGTTGAACAATCCCCGCAAAAAAGGCCAGGCCGCTTTTCCAGGACTCGTGGCGATGAAGCCCGGCCATAAACGGCCGAATCCGTCATTGCCGCGACGCCGCCCCCTTATCTTGCTAAAATGCCGTGCTTCCTTACCCGGCCGCGAACAACGGCCATTTTAGACCCAATTCCGGAGAGGATCACGCCATGACCGATATCAGAATTCTGCATAATCCACGCTGTTCCAAGTCGCGCGCGACCAAACAGATTCTGGACGACCAGCAAGCCGATTACGACGTGGTCGATTACCTGAAAAATCCGCCCGACAAAGCCACGCTGAAAGAAATCCTCGCCATGCTCGGCATGCGTCCTCGCGAGCTGATGCGCCAGAGTGAAGCCGTCTACAAGGAAAAAAATCTCGCTGATGACAGCCTGGACGACGAAGCCCTGATCGACGCCATGATCGAAAACCCCATCCTGATAGAACGACCGATCGTTATCACCAACGGCAAGGCGGTAATCGGACGACCGCCGGAAAAGGTGCTGGATATTCTCTGATGGCGACGAAAATCCTGATTCTCTACCACAGCAAGAGCGGCAATACCCACCGCATGGCGCAGCAGATCGCCCGTGGCGTCGAGAGCGTGGCGGGCGTCGAGGCGGTTTTGCGCACCGTGCCGGACGTCTCGACCGTTACCGAAGCTACGGCGGCCGCGGTTCCCGAACAGGGCGCGCCTTATGCGGAGCTGACTGACCTGGCGAGCTGCGACGGCCTGATTCTCGGCAGCCCGACCTGTTTCGGCAATATGTCCGCGGCCCTCAAACATTTTATCGATCAGACGAGTTCGCAATGGTTTGCCGGCGACCTGTCGGGCAAACCGGCGGCGCTGTTCACTTCAACCTCCAGCCTGCACGGCGGGCAGGAAACCGTACTGATGTCGATGATGATCCCGCTGCTGCATCACGGTATGCTGATTACCGGCGTACCTTACAGCGTGCCTGCGCTGAATAATACAAGCAGCGGCGGCACGCCTTATGGCGCCAGTCACACCTCGGGCGCCAACGCCAGCAATCCGCTGACCGAAGACGAAAAAGCCATCTGCAAGGCGCTCGGCAAACGCGTGGCGGATATCGCCGCCCGACTTAAATCGACTGCCGGCGATCGCTGATGACCCGCTTGCGATTCTGGCGCTGGGTAACGCTGATCGGTTATTTCAGCTTGCTGTTACTGCTGTTGAACTGGTTTACCTGGTATTCGCCGCCAAAGGCCGCGCCCCGCAGCCTGGTATTAATCCTGGTCGTCGTGCCGCTGCTGTTGCCGATGCGCGGTCTGCTGTACGAAAGACGCCGCACCCATCAGTGGGCGAATTTTCTCGCCCTGCCGTATTTTGCGATGGGTGTCGACTATGCGTTTAACAGCGAGACGGACGGCAGGCAGGGCCTTTTGGTGATCGTTTTCAGTCTGCTATTCTGGACCGGCTGCATCATGTTCGCCAAATACAGCGGCCCGCCCCGACCGAAAAAAACCCGCAAAGCAACAGAATAAAACGTAATGAGTGAACAGCGGCAGAAATCCGACAGAATTTTCGATGGCTGGGCGGAACGTTTCGATGCACGTATTTATGCCGACAACAACCCCAAAGGGCTGATCCGCGAAGCCGTGCTCAGGCGCGACCTGCGCGAAGCAATCCTCGACCGCTGCAACCAACCGCTCAATATCATCGATGTCGGCGGCGGGCTCGGCCGCATGGCGATCTGGCTGGCCGGACAAGGCCATCGCGTAACACTCGCCGAGCCCTCCGCGGACATGCTGAAACAAGCTAAGTCGAACGCTGCCGGGAACGCTTCAAACACTATCGTTTTTCTGCAAAAAACCCTGCAGGATTTACCGGCAGACCATGCCGGCGAGTTTGACCTGGTGGTCTGTCACGCCGTTCTGGAATGGCTGGCCAGGCCACGGGGGGCAATCGGAGCCCTGGCAAAACTGTTACGCGATGACGGCATTCTGTCACTGATGTTTTACAACAAGCATTCCGCGATGATGCGCAGTCTGGTCGTCGGCGATTTTAATCGCGTCGAGTCCGATAACTTCGCGGGTGACGGCAAAAAACGCCTGGCACCGATCTCACCGACCGATCCGGATGAAGTCCGGACCTGGCTGACGGCAAATTCGTTGCTCGTCACGCACTGGTCGGGTGTACGTACGTTTTACGATTACATGCTGCCGGATGTCCGGCTACGGGCCAACAGCGATGACGTGCTGCGTAATGAACTTCGCCTGTCGACCCGGGAACCGTGGCGAGGAATAGCCCGCTATCAACATATGATCTGCCGTTATCAGGCAACAGAAACGCAATCCGGCTTAACCGGATAATCAATTATTACAAGTCTGCTGACAGACAGGCTTATCCGCATCGTTCCGACGCACAACACTGTAACAATTATTTAAACAAGTTTTTATAGCCGCTGGCTATACTCTCCACCAAGGTCGACAGCAGATAAGCGCGTCAATAGTCTGACTCCTCGCCCGACATCACGAGACAAAGGATGCTGTGTCAAAATCCCTCTTGCTCAATATTACAACTATGGACTATTCGGTCGTCATAGCCCGACTGATAATGACCCGCCTCAACCGCGCAACAAACTGACACCGGTTCTATGCAAAAATTTGATCACATCGATTCATTGAGAGGTGTCGCGGTTCTGATGGTTGTGCTGGTACACACCGGGCAGACAATCAGCAACCTGGCTCCTGACCTGGAGTTTGCAACACGCTACGGGCAACTGGGTGTGCAATTGTTTTTTCTGGTATCCGGTTTTACCTTATGCCTGTCAATGGATAGCAGGGCGGAAAAAAAGTTCGCCTCGACAAAATTCTATATCCGTCGATTCTTCAGAATAGCACCCTTGTATTATGTCGGCATTGCCTGGTATTTTCTGGTGCGACTGACACAGGATTCCATACAGGCCGGCAGTCCCGTTATGCCTGAACGTTTCGAGATGAGCAGTGTCCTCGCCAACCTGAGCTTTATCCACGGATTCGTACCCGGCGCAAACAACAGTATCGTGCCCGGTGGCTGGTCAATAGGGACGGAAATGGCTTTTTACCTTATTTTCCCTTTGTTGTTTTTAATCATCCGGAAACTGGCGACAAAAGGCTTGCAGCATCTGTTTAACTTTTTCGCTTTGACACTGGCTTTCAGCATCCTTGTCCAGGGCCCAGCCACCTTTCTCGAGATGGATGAAGGTCCGAACCGGTTTATGTATTACAACCTGAGCAACCAGATTCCGGTTTTCATCACAGGTATCATCAGTTTTTTTCTCTTCAAACGCGGCTTTCTCGATCGACTTCCCGTTATTTTTGCGCTGGCCGGGTTCATCGCACTGACGCTGCTCAATATTTACCTGTGGCGTAAAAACATTCCTTTTTCCCAAACTCTGGTACCGGCTCTCGCTGGATGGTCGTTTGTCTTTTTGTATGTAATCTTCGCCCGCTTCCGTTCTCTCAATCCGGCGCTATTGCGCCATATCGGTCAGGTGTCCTTTTCAATCTACCTGGTTCATTTCGTTTTCACGCGGATACTCGGATCGGTTTTCAACAATCTTCAGCAGGTCGGTGTTTCGCCCGAGTTCATCCTTGTCATGCACTTCAGCCTGACCGCCGCGGTCTCCTACGTGATTGCGATCTGGACGGAAAAATACATCGAGCGACCGGGCATCGACTATGGGCGTAAGCTCATCAACTGGCTGGACCGCGCCTCCGGCGCCAAACAAACAAGCGCAGTTGCATTTAAAACGCAGTAAAAAAGCGTCGCAACCCTACTCGCTGACCTGACCGTATTGTATTTCCGTAATGATATAGGTTTTGGTTCCGCCCGGTGTCTGCACGACCACTTCATCATCCAGCAAGCGTTTCATCAACGATCGCGCCAGTGGTGAATCGACACTGATAAAATGCGGCGCGCGGTCAAACTCGTCAGGGCCGACGATGCAGTAAATGCTTTCCTGCCCGCTCTCATCTTCCAGACTTACCGTTGCGCCAAAAAACACCTGATCATTGCGGGCCGGTTTACTGCTGACCACAGTCAGTTTCGGCAGACGTTTTTGCAGGTAGCGAATACGTCGATCAATTTCGCGCAACTCTTTTTTGCGATAAATATACTCGGCGTTTTCCGAACGATCCCCTTCCGCTGCCGCCGCTGATAATGCAAGCACAACCTCACGGCGCTTGGACCACAGCGCCTTCTCTTCGGCGCGCAGCAGTTCCATGCCTGCAGTCGTGATATAGGCCGATTTAGCGGGAGCTGGTGCTCGATAACGGCTCATTGGATTTTTTCCGCCTCTTTCCAGGTTTCCAGGGTAATCGTCACATCGGTACTTTCATCGCTCAGTCGCAGCTCCTGGTCCTGAATAATGGCTTGTAGATTCATGGTTTTTTTGACAAGTCCGGTCAACACAGATTCAGAAATCTCTTCAATCAGAAACACGGAAAGGTTTTCAAAACGCTGTAATTTACCTGCATTCTGTTGCCACCAGAGACGAGCGCTACGTGAGCGGTAAGCGTAGACACTGACCTTTTTTGCCCGGCCACAGGCCCTGCGCAATCGTTTTTCATCGGGTTGACCGAGGTCGATCCAATGCTCGATTTCATCCGTAAGATTCTTTTGCCAAAGGTCCGGCTCGTCATCCGTACTCACACCTTTACAAAAAGTAAGATTTTCCCGCGCATTAAGGCAAAACACTGCAACTCTCAGCATCATCCGTAAATCGCTTTCGGACGGATGCCGGGCA
Source organism: Gammaproteobacteria bacterium (assembly GCA_020444765.1). The sequence goes on from JAGRHW010000049.1 coordinate 5,800, forward strand.
ATCGTCAGAACATGCCGCTCATAGTAGTGCCTATCCATGTCCGAAATCAGCAAATCGGCTTTAAAAACAGTCGCTTTTTGTGCCATCCAAATGTCCGAAGCTTATGCGTATCAGACGAAAGAGTTTATCAGGCGTCTGATTTTTATCCATGTCAGGCTGCTCTGACAAAGCGTTTTTGAGCCGTATGCCTGAACGCTCCGACACGCTCCGCTTGCTTATTTGCAAGCCCGTTCATTGAATTAGCCATGACCTGCAACTAAAATAATAAGCTTAAATAATTAATCCAAATGACAGAAAATCGTTTAAATTTTTGGGTTTTTAGTAATACTGGAGATTTAATCAGTGCAAGCCCGGGCAGAGAAAGGAAAAACCAAACAGGATCAAGGAGATCCGGATACCCGCCGGGGGTCGGACCAGGCTAACATGTCGACCGGCAAATTTATCCTGTTCTCACTGCTTTCTATTATTCTGCCACTTACCGGCCTGGTGCTGCTGTTCGAAATAACCCTGCGGTTTTTGCCGGTTCAATCAGCAACCGCGCAAACCGACGTCAGCGACGAGCAGCCGATTGCCCGTTTTCAACCCGACAACGATGTAACGTTTTCAATAGGTTGGAACTTCAAAAGAGTGGTCAAGCACCAGATCAACAATGACGGTTTTGCCAATCAACAGGATTATTTCACAAATGCCAAGCCAACCGTGGCGGTGATCGGCGATTCCTACGTAGAAGCCTTTCAGGTCCCCTTTGAAAAATCCTTTCACGGCTTGCTGCAGAAAGAACTGGCCGACAGCTGTAATGTCTATAGTTTTGGCATTTCCGGCGCGCCGCTCAGTCAATATATCGCCTGGGCGCAGTATGCCCGCCAGCAGTACCAGCCGTCGAGCTATGTATTTAATATCATCAGCAATGACTTCGACGAGAGCTTCAAGCCCTATAGCCGTCGCCAGGGATACTGGCTTTATGACCAGGCGCCCGATGGCAAGCTGACCCATGTGCTGGAGCCGAAATCCGCACCGCCGTTGAAAAAAATAGTACGGCATTCAGCTCTCGCCAGGTATCTGTTTGCAAATGTCCAGATTCTCGACAGGACGCGGGAGTTGTTCAATGGCCTTAACAAGGAGCAGACGACACCGGTACGCTACGTCAGCAACCGGCGCGCGGATTTCACCCCGGAAGAAATGGCAATTTCAAAACAGATCGTCGACCAGTTCCTGGACGATGTTCTGAGCGCAACCGGTCTGCCGCCGGAGTCCATTGTTTTCAGCGTGGACGGTATCCGGCAGGCAGTTTACGGTGACATCAGCTGGGATGAGGCCATGCAGTCCTATGTCTGGATCATCAAACAGTATTTCATTGCCCGGGCCCAGCAACGTGGTTTTACCACGATCGATATGAACAAGGCTTTTACCGAAGACTTCCGAAAAAACCACCAGCGGTTTGAATTCCCCTATGACTGGCACTGGAATGAATATGGCCACGCAGTCGTCTTCAGGGAAATCAGCAAACTCGACTGGTCCCGATGCAGCAAGCCCCATACCCTGACCGCCGTGGATAAATCGGTTCTGCCCGACTAGCACTCCGCCATAGTCAGATAATCGTAGCGGGAAATACGCTCACCCGATTCACGCAGCTTTGCCAGCCAGTTGTCGACAAGCTCCGGACTGTCCGGAGCGGCGCTGACGCCGACCGGTAATTCGCTGTTCAGCACCGACTCCACTGCCAGACTGACGGTTATCGACACCAGTCGCCCCATGGCGCTGCCTCGCTGATTGCCGGTTTCGTCGACGTTATAACCCTGATGCCAGACGACCTCACCGCTCTGCGCATCGCGCACTTCCAGCTCTACGCAGAGCACTACCCGGTCCTGCTCATCCGGCGCATAGGCGTATTTTTCCCATAACTGCTCGCTGAGTTCTGCAAGCCTGGCGTCGCCGGCTTCACCCTGCAGATGCTCAATCTCGTCAAACAGCGATTGCCAGGCCCGGGTCCAGCCTTGCAGGCGCAAGGTTCCGCGCACGAACTGCTGGGTATTCCAGTCTTCGCCGAATTTATAATCCTGCATAAAAGGCAGTGAATTGCGGTTCGGGTACGCCTCGAAGGATTCCCTGCCGCCATCGGCCAGAAGCGTCTGGTAAGCGCTGACCGCTTTCCAGGGAGTTCCGATGGATTGCTCCTCGCCTTCTTCCAGCCAGCGCGCTTCCGATCTGAGCGCTTTCAATACACCAAGCGGTGACCAGGAAAATTTATAGGTAAAGTCATTCGCCTGCTTTGGAAAACCGCCGCAATAAGAGCGGAAAAAATGTTTGTTGTCAGGCTTGAAAGCCGTCGAGTGTTTGTAATCGTTGACCAGCGAATGCGCCAGCAGGTGATCGATACCCGGGTCGAGCCCGACCTCGTTAACAAAGCACAGACCGGCCTGCCTGGCTTCATCGTCCAGCGCCTTGATTTCGGGAGAAATATAACTGCTGGAAATAAAGTTGGCCTGTTTCTTCAGGCACAGCTCTGCAACCTGCAAATGCAGCGTACCCGGCAGCATGGAAACCACCACATCGCCCGGTTCGACGGCATCTTCCAGCACCTGCCAGTCCAGTTTTGCAGCCTTGACACCCGTGGACAAACCCTCCAGGGCCGCCTCCGCACGCGACAGGGTGCGGTTCCATAACACCATATCCGCGCCCGATGCCGCAAGACGGCGAATGCCGGGAACCGACGACAGACCGGCGCCGAGCCAGTGAATTTTTGCCATGATTATTCTCCTTTTGGACCTGCCTGAAACCTCGGCGCCGAGGCGCACAGTTTCAGTGTTTGGGCAGGCTTTTAACGCAAATTACGGGTTTTTTCTTCAAAGACAGCCAGCGCCCGTTGCCAGACACCCTGTGACAGATCATCGAGTTGCAGATAGTAAGGCGACAACTGCGCGCAGAAATCCTCGCTCGCCTCGACCGGCAACAGCGACGGCAGATGATCGATTGAAATCAGGTCCAGCGGGTTTTCACCCTCAATCAGACGTAAGGTCGGGTTATCAAAGGTAGTGCACTGCTTGTAAATTGGCAGCGGGTTGTAATCACCGTAGGGATCGCAACTCACGTCGCTGATCACACTGAGCCGGCGAGCGGGATCAGCAAGCATGTCACTGGTCAGAAAAGGTGGTATCGCGGCCTGGACAAATACGCAATTGACCAGCACATCGAATTGCAGAATCTCCGCAAAAGGGCCGCCTGCGCGGGTTTCCTCGATATCCCAGCTTGTCACCTCGGCGCCGGCGGCCTCCGCCAGCTCCACCGCGCCGCGTCCGCTGCGTCCCCGCGCGCCCATCACCAGAACCCTTGGCGTCCTGCCACCAGCGGCTTTGGCGGCCGCCAGTTGCGCGGCCAGATCATCCAGCAAGGCCTGCTTGTTATTTTTTGCCGACAAGGCCGGCAAAACCGGCGTGTTGCCCAACTGTTGCCCGGCCCAGGCCATCAGGCCGACACCGGCGCCGGCAAAGCCGGCCCAGTAACCGAAAGCCGCTACCCGGCGACCCTGTTCATCGGTCAGGTATTCCAGATCGTAAAGCGCACCTTCGCCCTCGATAAAACGCTGCAGGACTTTTTGCCAGCCGGCCTGATTCTTGAAAACATGGGCAAAGTGAATATGCCGGTGCTGCAGCGGCGTCTCGGACACATCCAGCTCTTTCAGACCGAGAATGATCGCCTCCCGCGGCGCGTCCGACCAGCTGCCCGCCTCCACCAGTTCACAGCCGACCGCTGCGAACGCCTCCGGTTTGATGGCGCTTTGACTAGACTTTTCCACACTGATTGTAAAGCCCTTCTCCAGCAGGCGCTGCGCCACCTCCGGCGTCAGGGCAGTCCGTTCTTCGAATGGTTTGTCTTCGGCGCGTAGCCAGATATGAGTCGACACAGGATTCCTCAAATAACGTTGATTTCTTTAACGGGTCGGTTGGCCGCCAGCCGCTCGAAGGAAAAACAGCCAAGATCGAGGCTGCGGTAAGCCCCGTAGACGATCTTTTCCGCCAGCGCCCGGCCCATCGCCGGCGCCTGCTGCAGACCGTGACCGCTAAAGCCGTTGATAAAATAAAAGTTCTCCAGCCACGGATGCGGGCCGAGAATCGCATTCTGATCGAAGGTATTGTACGCGTAATGACCGGCCCAGGCATTGCTCAGTTTGATTGCCTCGAAGGCCGGCACGCGATGCGCCAGCCGCGGCCAGATGGTCTCCTCGAAAAGCGCGTAATCAACATCGAAATCAAAGCATTCCGGGTCGTCCTCGCCCTCCGCCGGCGACATGCCGCAAATAAAGCCGTCGCCTTCCGGCCGAAAATAAATCCCTTCCGGATCAACCACCAGCGGACAGTGGCCAAGCTGATCCTGACAGCGGAACACAAAGACAAAGCGTTTACGCGACTCGACCGGCAGTTGCAAACCGGCCATCCGCGCAACCCCCGCCGCCCGCGCACCGGCGGCATTGACAAAAGCGCCGCATTGCACGGTCCGCCCGTCGGCAAGCCCGACCTCGGTGACACGCCCGCCCTGTAAACCGATCGCGACAAGTTCGGCTTTTTGGTAACTGACGCCGAGCGATACCGCTTTTTTACGGAAAGCCTGCAACAGGCCATAGGCATCCAGCCAGCCCTCGCCCTGTTCGCCCAGACAGCCGAGGGAGATATCGTCCACATTCAACCACGGAAACCTGTCCTTGAGTTCGGCAGCTGCAAGCAACCGGAGCGGTGAATTCTCGGCCTGCTGGATGGCAAAATTCGAGCGCAACACCTCGCTGCCTTTGTCGCTGGCCAGCAGCAGATAACCGCCTTCGACAAAATTGACTTCCGGCGGCTCATCACCGGTGCTCAGATACGTGCCTATGTTTTTTATAAAATCCACGCCGAACTGACTGACGCGAATATTCTCCGGCGTGGAAAACTGCTGGCGAATCGATGCGGCGGAAAGCGCAGTGGAGCAGGTCTGATAGCTCGGGTCTTTTTCGATGACGAGAATTTTTCCATCAAAATCAGGATTGTTCGCCAGAAAAAAAGCCGTGGCGCTTCCCATGACCGCGCCACCGGCGATAACGATATCGAAATAATTCTCAACGACCATCTCAAACGATTCTGTCTGCAAATCGGCTGATTATAGCGGGATCGCGGGGGCTGAGAAACGTGGCAGACAGATTGTCTTACACCGCCCTCCGGGTAAAACAAAGGCGACCCGCAAACGGTTACGGGTCGCCTATTGGTAAGCAGTGGATAAATCCGCAGAAGCGTTTACTTGGTCACCAGTTCCGGCCCCATAAAATAGGTTGGCAAAAAGGTCGACAGCCAGGGGATGTAGGTAATCATAATCAGAAAAATAAATAAAATACCCAACCACGGCGAGGCGGCCTTGATCACCCGCATCATCGACATCTGCGCAACCCCCGATGTGACGAACAGATTCAAGCCGACCGGCGGCGTGATCATGCCGATTTCCATATTGACCACCATGATGATGCCGAGATGAATCGGATCTATGCCCAGCTGCATGGCGATCGGAAATACCAGCGGCGCAACGATCACGATCAGCCCCGAAGGCTCCATGAACTGACCGCCAATCAGCAGGATGACATTAACCAGAATCAGAAAGACCACGGCACCAAAACCGGCTGCCAGCATGGAGCTGGCAATCGCCTGCGGGATCTGCTCTTCTGTCAGCACATGCTTGAGAATCAGCGCGTTGGCGATGATAAACATCAACATCACCGACATCTTGCCGGCATCGAACAAGGTGTTTTTGGTGTCCTTATGAAAAAACACGGTGAGCAAGGCCCAGGGCTTTTTCAGCAGACTGATATGTGGCCCGTCTTTCTGGCTCAGCGGCCCCATGTCCTTGTAGACGAAGTTGGCGATAAAAAAAGCGTAGACCGCCGCAACCGCCGCCGCTTCGGTCGGGGTAAAAATACCGCCGTAAATCCCGCCAAGAATAATCACGATCAGCAACAAGCCCCAGCCGGCGTCGAGCGCGGATTCGATCACCTCCTTCCAGCCGGCGAAGGGTTGCGATGGCATACCCTTGACGCGCGCGGCCACATAGATGCCCACCATCAGCATCAGGCCGGCGAGAATCCCCGGAATCACGCCGGCCATAAACATCCGCCCGACCGAAACATCGGTGGCCGCCGCATAGACCACCATAACGATCGACGGCGGAATCAGAATGCCAAGCGTGCCGGCATTGCAGATAACACCCGCCGCAAAATCCTTGCTGTACCCGACTTGCATCATGCCCGCTATGACGATCGAGCCGATCGCCACGACGGTGGCCGGCGAGGAGCCTGACAAGGCCGCAAACAGCATACAGGCAAACACGCCGGCAATGGCGAGCCCGCCCTGCACGTGCCCGACACAGGCAATCGCAAAACGGATGATGCGTTTGGCCACCCCGCCGGTCGACATAAAGCTCGAGGCGAGGATAAAGAACGGAATGGCGAGCAGGGTATAGTGACCCTCGAAAGCAGAAAACAGGGTCTGAGCGACGGAGTTCAGCTGCGCGTCCGAATAAATCAGCAGAAAAATCATGCTCGACAGGCCAAGCGAAATCGCGATCGGCACGCCGATCATCAAAAAGGCGATGACCATTGCAAAAAGAAAGACGACATCCATCAGCGTTTCACCCCGCTGTCATCAATGTTACCGTTGTCAGGAATTTTCGTTGACGCTTCGTGAACCAGGTCTTCGGCCTCGTGACTGGCAATGATAAGCCCCTGCCGGTCGGTCAGCACCAGCCAGCCTAATTCAAGAAACCGATACAGTAATAATGCAAGTCCGAGAGGAAGCACAAAATATGGAATATACCGGGGGATTTTTTCGTAGCGCTCACCGTCGTTCATCCAATCAGCCAGGAACTGCAAAAAATCCGGCATCGGAATATCGTCGACCTCCAGAAAGGAAGCGGTAGTCACAAATTTATACCAGTAATCCCAGCCGCCCTTGAGCAGCAGTACGCTGTATAAAATACAACAGGCCACGGCGATCAGGGTCATGAGCTTGCGCGTCCCGGAGCCGACCATTTGCGCGATTACGTCCACCCCGAGATGCGTGACCGTTTTGACGCAATAGGACATTCCGATCAGCACCAGCCAGGCAAATAAAAACACCGTAAGCTCAAGTGCCCAAAGCAGGTTGGAATTGAATACGTAACGGGCGATAACATTGGCAAAGGTTATCGCCGTCATCAGCCCGAGAATAAGGGCAATAAAGGTTTCTTCTATTTCGTTAATGAATTTTCGAACGCTGCCGGATTCGCGGGATGACATGCAAAGCCCCCTGAATAATCGTAGGACGGATAAAAGCCCGTTGCAGGCTTGTCTTGTTGTATATAAACCTGGCCGATAAACCGCGGCCGGACCTTGATCCGGCCGCAAATACAGCTAAGACGCCAGTTCTCTAGTTACCGGTAGACTCGGCGGCTGACAGCAGGTCCGCGCCGATATCGCCCTCAAACTTTTTCCACACCGGCTTCATGGCTTCCACCCAGGCCGCACGTTGTTCGTCGGTCAGCGTGCGCACCACGCCACCAGCCTTGATGACCTCCTGCTTGGCCGCTTCGTTGACCGCGGTGGACTCATCATTACGGACCTGGCTTACCTCCATCAGAATGGTCTCGAGTTGACTGCGCACATCGTCCGGCAGACCGGCCCAGAACTCACGTGACGTCACAACCAGATAATCGAGCACCCCATGGTTGGATTCCGTCGTGCCGTCCTGTACCTCAAAGAACTTTTTGCCGTAAATATTCGACCAGGAGTTTTCCTGACCGTCGATGACCTTGGTCTGCAATGCGCCATAAACTTCGGAAAACGCCATCTTCTGGG
>JAGRHW010000004.1 GCA_020444765.1 Gammaproteobacteria bacterium
GTGATGTACAGCGAGATCCGGCCGCGGAAGTGGGCGGCCGGCACGGCGCTGGTGATCCTGGCCACGCTGGGCAGCGCCCTCTATCCCGCCTGGAAGGCCACGCGGCTCGCCCCCGCCGAAGCAATGCGGTTCTTCGAATGACAGCGTCTGCGCCCCAGATCCAGGTGAGCGGAGTCACCCGTGTCTTCCGGCAGGGTGACGTCGAGGTCCACGCGCTGCGGGGCGTCGATCTCACCATCCAACCGGGGGAGTTCTGCGGGCTGGCGGGTCCTTCGGGCTCGGGCAAGACCACGCTCCTCAACCTGATCGGGGCGCTCGATCGCCCCACGTCGGGATGGGTATCCGTCTCCGGCCACCGGGTGACGGACATGGACCGGGGCACGGCCGCGGACTTCCGCCTCGATCACATCGGGTTCGTGTTCCAGGCCTACAATCTCGTCCCCGTGCTCACCGCCTACGAGAACGCGGAGTTCACCCTGCTCCTTCGCGGTGTGACGCCCGAAGCGCGCCGCGCGCGCGTGCTCCCGCTTCTCGAACGCGTGGGACTGGCCGCCGAGGCGGATCGGAAGCCGCATGAGCTCTCCGGCGGGCAACAACAGCGCGTGGCCCTGGCCCGGGCGCTGATCAACCAGCCCGAGGTGATCCTGCTCGATGAGCCCCTGTCGGCGCTTGACCCTTTTCTGCGCACCCGCATGCGCGCCGAGCTGAAGCGGATTCAGCAACAACTCGGCATTACCTTTATTCATGTCACCCACTCCCAGGAAGAGGCCTTCGCGCTGTCCGACCAGGTAGTGGTTATGAATAACGGCGCTATCGAGCAGGTCGATCAGCCGATCGCCATCTTCAGCCGTCCGCGCACGGGCTTTGTCGCCAGTTTTATCGGTGGGCACAACATTATTGAAGGCCGCCTGAGCGAACAGGGCTTGCAGTATGGAGAGAAACGCCTGATTGCAGTCAATGAAAATCTACAGAGTGACGCCCAGCAACGTGCTGCCGTCTCCCTGCGCTGCGACCATATTCGTATCAGCCCGCAACCCTTTGACACAGCCCAGCCCGACCCGCTCAAGGTAGCCTCGGTGGAATACCAGGGCAGCTATGTGCATGTGAGTGGTCAATTCGACGACGGCCTCCGCCTGTCGGTGTTTCAGAACGACGCCGACTATCTCAATGCGCCCCTACAACCCGGGCAGGAAGCCTACGTCGGCTGGCATCCTGCCGATTTGAACCCGCTTAAACCCGAACAGCATTTTGCACCTAGCGCCTAACCCCAACCCCTTCAACCTGGAGAAAGCGAACATGAACCCGGATGACGAAAACGGCCTGACCACCCCCGCCAGCAAGGACGATATTGCCCCAACCACAGCCGACAACCCCGCCCGCCGCCGCTTTATCAAAACCGCCGGTGCCGTCGGCGGCGCGGCCCTGGGCTCCGGCGCCATCACCGGCTTTCCGATGATCTGGGCGCAAAACATCAAGAATGTCACCCTGCGCCAATTCGGCACCGGGGTATCCAACCTCAACGATATCGCCCAGAAAGCCAAAGAGGATCTCGGCATCACCCTAGAACTGACCGCGCTGGATTCCGATGCGGTTTCCCAACGCGTGGTGACCCAACCACGCTCTTTTGATATTGCCGATATCGAATACTGGATCTGCAAGAAAACCTTTCCTGCCGGCACCATGCAGGCAATGGATACCTCGCGCCTGAAGAATTTCGACAAGATTTCCCCGCTGTTCATAACCGGCAAGCTGAGCGAAGACGCTGAAATTGCCCAGGGCACAGCACCGCATACCGTCGGCTTTGTCGAGGGCAAGGATTCAACCGTCTTCGCCAGCGAACCCACGCAATGGATGACACTGATCCCGACAATCTACAACGCCGACACCCTGGGCATCCGCCCTGACCTTGTCGGGCGCCCGATCACAAACTGGCGCGATATCATGGATCCGGCCTTCAAGGGCAAGACCTCGATTCTGAACATTCCGTCGATCGGCATCATGGACGCGGCCATGATCTGTGAGTCGATGGGTGAGATCGATTATGGCAACAAGGGCAATATGACCCGCGATGAAATCGATCGCACCATCGAGCTACTCAAGCGCGCCAAGGCCGACGGCCAATTCCGCGCGTTCTGGAAAACCTTTGACGAGTCGGTGAACCTGATGTCTTCCGGCGAAGTGGTCATCCAGTCGATGTGGTCTCCCGCAGTGGCCGCCGTGCGCTCCAAGGGCATCCCTTGTAAATACCAGCCATTGGAAGAAGGTTACCGCGCCTGGGGCGGTGGTATCGGCCTGGCCAAGCATCTGTCCGGCCTGGAACTAGATGCCGCCTACGAATATATCGACTGGTATCTGTCCGGTTGGGTCGGCGCCTACCTGAACCGCCAGGGCTACTATTCCGCGGCGCCCTCCACCTCCCAGCAGTATATGTCCGAAGATGAATGGGGCTACTGGATCGAGGGCAAACCGGCACAGGGCGATATCCTCAGCCCCGACGGGAAGGTCATGGAAAAAGCCGGCGCCGTGCGCGATGGCGGTTCCTACTGGGGGCGCATGGGCGCGGTTGCCTGCTGGAACTCGGTGATGGACGAAAACAAGTACATGGTTCGCAAGTGGAACGAGTTCATCGCTTCCTGACCCCGCGTCCCAACAAAGCGGGGCGCAAACGTGCCCCGCCTTCACCCGGAGAAGAACCTTGACCCGTTATCTGCCCGGCAACCCCAGTTATCTACAGGTCACGCCCCTGGCGCTGGTGATCCTGCTGTTTTTGCTGTTCCCGGTACTGACCATCGTTGTCGTCAGTTTCTGGGATTACGACGCCTATCGCCTGCTACCTGATTTCATTCTGGAGAATTACCAGTTTCTTCTCAGTTCAGACGTGACCTTAAAGGCCTACCTGAAGACCTTTTTCTACGCCATCACCACCTGGGCGATCACCCTGACCCTTGGCTTTACCATTGCCTACTACCTGGCGTTTTACATCCGCAGCTCGCTGCTGCAGGGGATTCTCTTTGTGCTCTGCACCGTCCCCTTCCTGACCTCCAACATTATCCGCATGATTTCCTGGATCCCCCTGCTCGGGCGTAACGGCCTGGTCAACTCGGCACTGCTGGAGCTAAAGCTGATCGACGCGCCAATCGAGTGGCTGCTGTATAGCGATTTTGCCGTCGTCCTCGCCTTTGTACACCTCTACACCTTGTTCATGGTCGTGCCGATCTTCAACTCGATGATGCGCATCGACCGCAACCTGATCAAAGCGTCCATCGACGCCGGTGCCAGCAGCCTGCAAACGATCTTTCAGGTTGTGGCGCCGCTGTGTAAATCCGGCATTGCCATCGGTTCCATCTTCGTCGTCACCCTGGTGATGGGGGATTTCATTACCGTGAGCCTGATGAGCGGCGGCCTCAGTGCCTCGGTTGGCGTATTGATCCGTAACGAGATCTCGCTTCTGCAATACCCAGCCGCGGCCGCGGGCGCCGTTGTCCTGCTGGCCACCGTGTTGGTCATGCTCAGCATCATGTTCCGCTTTATCAACATCAAAAAGGAGCTTTGAACATGGCTGCTCGTAATACAGAAAAACGCAAGCCTGGGTTCATTCCGCTGAGCATCATCTTCGCACTGTTCATTCTGTTTTTGTATGGCCCCACCGCGACCATCGCCATCCTGTCTTTTCAGGGGCCACAGGGCGGACTGACTTTTCCCATGAATGGCATCTCCCTGCACTGGTTTGGCCAGCTGTTCGAAAAACAACAGGTGGGCGATTTTGCCGGCTCGCTGCGCCGCTCACTGCTGCTCGGCTTTGCCGTGATGATCTGTACCGCGCTGTTTTCCCTGCTGGCCGGGCTCGCCTACCGGCGCCCTTTCCGTGGTGGGGATATCTTGTTCTATTTAACCCTGGTCAGCCTGATCCTGCCCTCGATCCTGATCAGCCTGGGCATCGGCATTATGTTCGACCGCCTGGGGCTTTCGCCAGCCTGGTATAGCTCCGCTTTCGGCGCGCATCTGACCTGGACCCTACCCTTCGGCCTGCTCATCATGTTTGCCGTATTCAACCGCTTCAACAAAAGTTACGAAGCGGCCGCAATCGATATGGGCGCCAGCGCCTGGCAGTCCTTTCGTTTGGTGGTATTGCCGTTGATTCTGCCCAGCCTGATCGGCGTCTGCCTGTTCGGCTTTACGCTCTCCTATGACGAGTTCGCCCGCACCCTGATGAGCGCCGGCACCTTCAACACCCTGCCGCTGGAGATCTACGGCATGACGACCAACGTCACCTCACCGGTGCTCTATGCGCTGGGCACCCTGACCACGGTGTTCTCCTTCATCCTGATCAGCTGCGCGCTGGTGGCCATCTGGCTGGTGCGCAAAAGCCGCGCCCGTAAACTACCCACTGGAGCCTGAATATAATGAAAATACGGGTCATCAACCCCAACGACAGCGACGCCATGCGCGCGATGATCGCCACCAGTTGCGCAAGCGTGGCCCTGCCGCAGGCAAGTATCGAAACCGTCTGTGCCGGTGCCGGCGTGGCGAGTGTCGAAGGCTTTTACGATGGCGCCCTGGCCAGCGCCGGCGTACTGCGGCAAATCCGCCTGGGCGAACAACAGGGCTGCGACGCCTATCTCATCGCCTGTGCCGATGACACCGCCCTGCACCCGGCACGCGAGTTGGCCGATGGCCCGGTGATCGGCATAGGCGAAGCGGCCATGCACACCGCCAGCCTGCTCGGTTGCGGCTTTTCCATCCTCACCGCGCAGCAAAAATCGGTTCGCGTCCTGGAACGCAACCTTAGAGAATATGGCTTGCAGGATCATTGCCTCGGTGTTCACGCCTTACAAACGCCAGTGCTGGACCTGGAACAACACCAGGACCCGGCACACTTCGACACGCTGGTATCACACGCTCGGCGAGTACTGGAGCAAGACACTTCCGAAGTACTGGTTCTGGGCTGCGCCGGGCTGAGCCCCCTGCAGCCAGCCTTGCAACAGGCGCTGAATACCCCCGTGATCGACGGTGTCCGGGTCGGCCTGCTGATGCTCGAAGCTCTGGTTCGCGCCGGGCTTAAAACCAGCAAAAAATCCACGTATGCCTTTGCCGGCACTATCGCGAGATCGTCTCGAACTGTTTCCGGATGATATCGCTGGGGCTGCGTTGTTCTGATTGTCCCATGGGACCTCGCACAGTTTTACCATAAAGCAAGACCTTAGTTCGGTACACCGCAACTGTCAGAGATTATAGATAGGCTTTTTTACATGACGCTCAAATAGACAGCATGAGATAAGAGGCCCGACAACCAACTCGGAGCGTATTCAATGCGAGTGTTATGAGGCCGCGACTGCCTCGATTTCCAGCAGCCATTTTTTTTCAAAATCCTGAGCCCTCGTCGAAATCCAAGACGAAATCCAAGACACCCACCATTTGACACCTCCCTGATTATGCAGTTATGGTTATCGCAGGCCAGATTCATGGAGGAATCGACATGCCAACCCCGCGCTCCCAACTGATTTCCCTTGACGACACGCCCTGGTATCACTGCGTCTCCCGCTGTGTGCGAAGAGCTTGGCTCTGCGGTTTTGATGAACAAACCGGCACAGACTACGAGTATAGGCGAGAATGGGTGGTAGAAAGACTCGAGTTACTTAGTCAGGTCTTTTCCATCGAGATAGCCGCCTTTGCAGTGATGAGCAATCACCATCATGTGGTGCTTCGCGTGGATGCCGAATCGGTAAAAACATGGTCGTTAGATGAAACCATAAAACGCTGGCACAAAGTCTACAACGGCACTTTCCTCAGTCAGAAATTTGCCGCCGGTTACAGCCTTTCAAAAGCCGAGTTGAGTATCGTCAAACGCGATGCGGCCGTCTGGAAAGAGCGCCTGATCAGCATCAGTTGGTTTATGCGAGCTCTGAATGAGCCTATCGCCCGTGCCGCCAATGTTGAAGATAACTGCAACGGTAAATTCTTCGAATCCAGATTCAAAAGCCAGGCTTTACTGGACGAGAAAGCCATACTCGCCGCTATGGCCTATGTAGACCTGAATCCCATTCGCGCAGGCATAGCCAAGACCCCAGAGGACAGCGAATACACCAGCATCAAGGCTCGCATCGACAACCTGAAAGGAAGTACAAACAGCACTTTTCTGGCACCGTTTAACGGCGACGAGACAGACGCCAAAACTTCCGGCGTACCCTACCATTTGCTGGAATACATAGATTTGGTTGACAGGACAGGTCGGGCAGTGCGCGACGATAAGCGCGGCAGCATTGACAATGGCTTGCCACCCATTCTTCAACGGCTTGGTCTGGATAGTGCCGACTGGCTGGTCATTGCCACAGGGGTGGAGTCGTTGTTCGGCAACTGGGTAGGATCACCACGCAGGATCAATGAAGTCTCTGGTCATGTCGGCCAGCGCTGGATTTGCGCCTCTCAGGGTAGTCGGCGCTTTTTCTAAACGAAAGCCCCTTTTTACAGCGGCACTTGTAGTGTCGTTTGAATTGCTGCATTCGCTATGCGGATATTTTCCTTTAAATCGAGCCCCAAACTGCGCAGTTGCCAGAAAACCTGCATTTTTTTCTGATTTGCCGGACTACAACCTGTCTTTGCTACTAATTGTGATGGGAATTTAGGCTCAGGGCGAGCGTCATGGGTTATTCAAATGATGGGTGTCTTGGATTTATGCAGCGGACCATCATCTACCGGGACTGATTTTTTGCTTTTCGGTACACCTACGTGAGCGCGTCCAATACAGCGGGCCCCCAACGTATCACTGACCGAGTAGGAGATGTGATACACTCGCCCGTTTCCGTTACCCTGTCGCTCGGCCCGCAGTTGTACAGTGGCGTCACCGGCATCCTCATCCTGTGCATCCCAGTCAGTATTGCCATCCCCCGTACTGTCCAACGGCTCATCTTGCTGAATACATTGCACAGCAAACTCTAGCTGATCGCCTTCAGCATCGAAGACACCTAGAATATCTATGGATTGAAACTTATGGTTGGCCGGCCAAAGCGTGGAAGGACTGGCAATCCCTCCGGAACAGTCCGGTGTCTGATTAGCCAGAACCGGAGACGATACTCCAACACCGGTCAGGAGAGCTATGACAATTAATACAATTTGTCCCTTCCTGATCCGGTGAATTAGCCCACGATTGTGAAAGAAACCTAATCCGCCAGAATATCCAAGGCGCTGAGTCCATCGCTGATTCAGTGATCGCATAGTGCTTCCAGTGTGTCTGGGCGACACATCGGAATCCATGCTGCTTTATCATCCGTCGCCAGTAAAATTGCTTGCTATCAGAATAGTCGGCGACTGCGTTATATCCCTTGAGCTGAATAAATCCCTATACACGTCAATACAATTATTACAAGCAATAGCAATTAATTTGCTCAACGGGCTGGCTTTGAATAAAATCGTTTTGTCAGTATTTACAGCACATCGTTGCCATTCCAAAAAGTCAGGCAAGAAAATCTCGATACCTATCGTTTTCAGGCAATGACGGCAAGGACAATTTGTCCGGAACAGCCTCTGTCAGACTGAAACTCCCACTGCGGTGGTTTCCACTCACCCAAGCCAATGCAGAATAAACGACAAAGCAGACAAGCAACTTGAGCAACAAGGTTTTCATGGGATGCCTCCGGGCGGTGTGTCTGATTGAAACCGGTAACCATCATAACGCCGGAGGCCGAACGGAAAGACGAGAAAGTTTTTCAATTCACTGTGAAATATTCACCTGCAAGAGGCGATCGAGAATTCCGGGGACAGCTATTTGCATGTGTTCCTTCGATGCGTGCGGTGAGTAGCGGTTTACAGTCGGGATCGAGTCCGGAATTCTTCAGAACGTCCCTGTTGATTTACAGCACCGGGTTTTAACTGTTGTACGGCTTGCATTAACTTATGAATGTCGTACGAGAAGTGCCAAAACAATTTCGCCAGGCCGAAACAGACGGTTTTTACGGGAACAGGTCTGGTTGTTTCACCCCTGAACGCCGTACTTTGTAGCGCCCACCGGGAAAAGTCCCGATCCTTGCCAGATACAAGGTCATATCGCGCAGCAATAACATTAGAATCGACATGAGCAGCGCCATCGTCGCAGGCTCAGCGATCAGGCGAATCAAATGACCACTTTCGGGCGTCGGGTCCCACTGTTGTGACAACCACATACCGGCCAGCATCCCGGTGTTCGATACGATAATCACAAGCCAGTACAGTCGACGGCGCAAGTGACTGCGCCGCTTGCAAGCACCAAGTAACAGACCGGCATTACAGGCAAGCATCATCAGCAAATGCGTAGCGGGAGCCAGAACGAACATCTGCCACCAGTTGCCGAGGGTTAACAGCGTATCACGGCTGCTACAGATGGTATTCAGCGAGAGTAAACCTAGTCTTCCGAAATCCAGATACACGCCGATCAGCATCCCGGTATAACCGAGCAAGCTCATAAGCAACACTTCTCGTACGGGCAACAGGTCTTGCCATCGGGCCGAGCACCGGGACAGCAGCATCAGCAACAACAGTATCATCGCGACACTCAGGACATGCAACGGCGACAGACGGATTCCGGCAAGAAACACACTAAGGTGGACAGCGGCCCATGACAGCAGTGCGGGCAATAAGATCGCCGCTGCGGGAGTGTAGCGGTCAGTCCGAAAACATATCGAGCGCACCGGCCAGCGCCTCCCAGGAAAGCATCACACAGCGGCTTCTGGCCGGATAACGATGCACCGCTGCAAGCGCACTCAGTTCAGTGGGCAGATTTGCCGGTTCACCGGCATCAGCCTTGTCGAACCAGGCCAGGATGGATCGGCAGATATCCCGAGCCTCGTCGATGGTCAGGGATCGCGCAGCCTCGGTCATCAACGATGCGGAAGCTATACAGACCGAGCATCCGCGCCCTCTGAATGCCACCGTGGTTAAACGTCCGCCGTCAATTTTTATACCGACCTCAACCTCATCGCCACAACGCGGATTGGCTCCGCGCAACACGATATCAACATCATCCAACAAATCCGCGCCTTTGTTACGCGGGTGGTGGTAGTGATCCAGCAGGATGTCTTTGTACAGGCTGTCCGGATGCATAGCCCTCGCCCCCTAGGAAAAAACGCGCTGCGCCTGGCTGACCGCGTTTACCAGGGCCTGCACATCGTCTTCATCGTTATAGACTGCGAAACTTGCCCGTGCCGAGGCGACAAGATCCAGGCTACGCATCAGGGGTTGGGCACAATGGTGTCCGGCACGTATCGCAACGCCCTGCTCTCCGGCGAACTGCGCGAGGTCATGAGGATGAACACCATCCACGGTAAAGGAAATCAATGCCGTACCCTCTGTCGCCAGCAGACGCACGCCGGGCAATGCCGACAGGGCCTGCCCGGCGATCCTTGTCAGCCGTTCAAGATGCTCACGCACACGCGAGCGGCCCAGACCGTCGAGATAATCCGCCGCCGCAGCGAAACCCGCGGCGCCGGCCAGATCCGGCGAACCGGCTTCAAAACGCGCCGGGATATCCGCCCAACTGCTGACGCCGCGGGCATCGGCGACGTAATCGACCATGCCGCCACCCAGCAGCAGCGGCTCCATGGAACGAAGCCGCTCGGCCCGACCATACAGTAAACCGATGCCGGACGGTCCGTACATCTTGTGAGCTGAACAGACGAGAAAATCGCAGCCCAGTTCAAGAACATCGACAGGCAAGTGCGGCACAGCCTGCGCGGCATCGACCAGCACCGGAATATCCAGCGAGCGCGCCGCTGCACACAATTCGGCAACCGGGTTTTCCAGGCCGAGTACATTCGAGACAAGACAAATTGCGATAAACCGGGTTTTCGGTCCGAACAGCTCAGGCGATCCGGCAAGATCCAGACTGCCGTCCGGCTGCAACTCGATGATCCGTAACTCGGCGCCTTGTTCCTGGCAGACCCGCTGCCATGGCAGATAATTCGAATGATGCTCCTGCCGGGTCAGCCAGACCTGATCGCCGGGTGAAAGATGCTGACGCGCCCAGCCCCAAGCGACCATATTGATGGCTTCGGTGGCCGAGCGCGTGAATATCAGCTCATCGTCCGCCGCAACGCCCAGAAATCGCGCCAGCCTCGAGCGCGCCTTTTCATACTGCCGGGTCGCCGAATCGGCAAGCGGATACAGGCCGCGGTGTACCGGAGCTGAATGCCTGGCGTAGCAATCAGCGATTGCCTGAATCACACAATCCGGCTTCTGGGTTGTCGCTGCATTGTCGAGATAATGCGGCACACCAGCTGCCGCGTCTTTAAAAAAGCGAAAATCCAGGCGCACCGACGTTGTATCTATGGGCGTCGTCCGATGCGCCTGAGCTTGCGCCTGGATCATGACTTCATACCCGCGTAACGAAGC
The DNA here is from genome assembly GCA_020444765.1 of Gammaproteobacteria bacterium. The sequence continues at coordinate 10,360 of JAGRHW010000004.1, forward strand.
GGATCTGTACGCTCCTGGCTGAGCTTGTCCCGCATCCGCAAACCACTGCCGCCACGGCGCAGCAGAACGATTTCACTGATGACGCACAGCGCTATTTCCTCCGGCGTTCGAGCGCCCAGATCCAGGCCCGAGGGCGCCATTACGCGTTCGAGCTGGCGCGCGTCAAATCCGGCCTCCTGCAGATAGTCCATCACCAGCCCGGAGCGCTTACGGCTGGCAATCAGTGCAATATAGGCTGCCGGCGATGCCAGCGCCCGCTGCATGGATTCGTGATCGCCCTTGTGCTGGGTTGCTATAACGACGTAGTCACCTTGGGCCGGATCGAGTTGCGCGTAATCGATATCGTCAGTGATCAGACGACTGGCGGCGGGATATTGTTCTCTGTCGACCGCGGGGTCGTTAACGATGACCTCAAGGCCGAGCAGATCACCGAATACGCACAACACCTCGGCGACCCGGCCATGCCCCATGATCCACAAGGCCGGCTCCGGCAATACCGGCTCCACATAGACACGCATGCTGCCGCCGCAGGGCATGCCAGCGCCAAGCATCTCGTCGTTCAAATCGATATCGAGCACTGCCGTTTCCCCGCTCTGCATGCAATCCAGCGCCTTTTGACAGGTAGCCGATTCAGCGCAACCACCACCGACCCATCCGGCAACGACCTTTCCCTTTTGATCGATCACCGCCTTGGACGAGGTTTTGGCGGAAACCGAGCCCTCAGTCTCAACGACCGTGGCAACCGCGAACGGCCGTCTGATGTCTTGCAGCCCGCGTATGACTTCAATAATCTCTTTGCCCATGACATCTCCTGCTCAGGCCAGGCTATTCGCTGCCTGAAGATGATCGGATACGGCCATCCGCCGCTGCATTTCTAGCAAGTCATCCCTGGTATCCAGATCGAAAACCGTATGGTCATTCGGCATTTCCATCGGCATGACGATCTCCGGGTGTCTGCTGATCAGGCGTTTACAACCGAGATTCGGTTCCCCGTCGAGGATGGCACGCCGATGCCGGTAAGCCAGGATGATCGGATTACCTCTTTCTCCCCGGAAAGTGGGCACCAGAACCGTTTTGCCATCCCGCCGCTCGAACCCCGATATCAGATGACGAATATCGTCGGCGGTCAGAAACGGCAGATCGGCGAGGCAGATCATCACACCGTCGCATGACTGTTGCAGCCCCCGCATACCACAATAAACAGAGGTCATCTGGCCATCCCGGTGAGCGGGGTTATGGACGATTCGCAGCGGAAGCCCCCGCAGCAGTTCCCGGGCAAGTTCATGATCGTGCCCGACCACCACAAGGATTTCTTCGAGCCCGGATTCCAGCAGGACCAAAGCGGTTCTGCGCAACAGCGGCAGACCGTCGACTGACACCGTCAGCTTGTTGATGCCCTGCATACGGCGGGATTCCCCGGCTGCGAGCAGAATGACGGAAACCGACTTCATGCCTTTTCGGCCTCTCTCGGTAAATAGTCTTCGGGTATTTTATCGAAACTGTGTTGACAAGCGGCGCAACAAAAATAATAGGAATTGCCCCGATACGCACTGACGAATTCCGCACCGCTGATCCTGACCTGCATACCACAGACCGGATCGACGGCGGCGTCCCGGCCGGCGCCGGCAAAAACCGGCCGCGCTGCAGACTCTGCACCCTCGATATTACAAGCCCTGGAATATTGATCGTCGGTTCGCATCCTTCTGACCAGATCGGCTAACACCGAAAGCGCAATCTCTTCGGCGTTTATCGCACCTATGTCCATACCCGCCGGCGCAATGATCGCCTCCACCCGCGCGGGCTCGTAGCCGCGTTCCAGCAGATATATCCGCAACTTGCCGGCCTTTCTTTCGCTGGCTATAAACGCGATACAAGGCGCGGTGGTCGCCAGCGCGGCTTCCAGTCCGGCCTCGTCGTATTTACCTTGCGTGGCGACAACGACGAATGCGGGCGCTGCCTTGCGCAGGCCCTCGTCGTCAAGGCTGTCGAATACCTCGAGCGCGTCCGGAAACATCTCCTTGTCCGCAGCCGGGAATGCCGCACTGACCGTGAAACCGGTTCGGCAAGCCAGCGCCACCAGCGACTGAGCCGCCGGCGACGCGCCGATCACCAGGAGAGTTGGCCGGGGAATAACCGGGTCGATAAAAATATCCAGGGTGCCACCACTATGGCAGGCCATTACCACAGGCTTGACACCGTCCTGTACCTCAGCATCGGCATCCGGCGTTATCCTGATCAGACGCGGCTGGCCATCTTTCAGCGCTTGCCCGACTGCCTCTATCACCGCCGGCTGGGCACAGCCACCGCCGATCCAGCCGTCGATATTTCCCTCGGCATCCACCAGCGCCTTGGCGCCCGGCTTGGCCGAGGTCGGCGATTCACAACGAACCACCGTGACCATCGCGAACGGGGTCCCGGCAGCCTGCAGAATCGCCGCCCTTTCCAGCATTCTGTCACTACGCAGCGTCATAACGGCACCTCTGTGGAGCTCGGCCAGGGAAAAACCAGCTTTGTCATTCTGAAACGATTCATCTCACAAGCCTGTTAAAACCGGCTCCAGCGCCATCAGGCTCCGCAGATTATGCGCCGGTGCAAACACGTCGATAAAAGGCAGGGCCGCCAGCATCGCGCCGGTTCTGGGTTCATAGCCCGCTCTGCCAAGCAGCGGATTCAGCCAGACAATTTTCCGGCAACGTCTTTTGAAGCTCTCGAGTTGCTGCGCCAGCATCCCGGGCTCGCCGGTGTCCAGTCCGTCGCTGACGATCAGCACCACACTTCGGCTCGTGATCAACGCACCATGGTCGCGGTTGACCTGTGCAAGACACTCCCCGATCCGCGTGCCTCCCGACCAACCTTGAGAAATCAATGCAAGACTGGCTTGCATGCGAGTCCTGTCAGGTTGGCGCAACGCGGCGCTGATCGGCACCAGTGCGGTATGCACGGCAAAAGCGCTGGCATCCCTGAATACCTTGACGATACCGTGCGCAAAACGCAGAAAAACATAGCTGTAAAGCGACATCGAGCGACTGACATCGATAAAGATGATCAATCTGGGCTGGCGTTTGCGGCGCTGTCTGAACACCAGTTCCAGCGGCGTTCCACCCATTGCAAGACTGGCCCGAAGGGTGCGCCGCAGATGGATGCGACGGCCGTGACGCTGCAGGTGCTGGCGTCGCGTCAGCCGGCGACGCATTCTGCGTGCAAGCCGTTCGGCCAGTCGCTCCATTTCATGCATCCGGCCCTGCCCGGCAAGCTGGCGAAAGTCCACCCCGGCGAGCTGTTCCGCCATGCTGGCGCCCTCGCGCACGCCGCCCTCTCCAGCATCGCCACCTTCACCATGATTTGTATTATCTCCGTAAGAGGAGGATCTCCGGCTGCCGTCTTCGGCGCCCTGCTCTGTTCTATTCATCCGGCGCGAGGCAAGGGCTCCCGCTGCCTGTATCCGGACAGTCTGTCGACGATCGGCCGGCACCCAGAATGCCTCAAACAACGCATCGAAACGCTGCCAGTCATTATGATCGTTGCACAACAGCGAACGCAGCCCCCAGCGTAAACGATACATATCGTCCAGGCCGCAGGTCATGGCAACTCGCTGGGCGTCAATCTCTTCGGCCACGCCGACGCGAAAGTCATTGGCCCGCGCCAGACGAACAAACGCCACCAGACGTGATTGAACGGCTGACGGCTGATTTGCTGCTGCGGCTGCCATATTCATACCGCCCGCGCCACCAGGCGCTCCATCGTCTGACGGTCGAAGCCGGCGCTGTCCTCGCGGGTTTTCAACAAACAGACCAGGCTGTCGTTGAGCGCACCGAGGTCTGCATCCAGGCTGCCGATCTTCAGACTCAGCAAGGCGGCGGCCCAGTCAAGCGTTTCCGCCACGCCGGGTTTTTTGCGCAGATCCAGCTTGCGCAATTCCTGTACGAAAGCGACCAGCTGACGCGCGAGTTGTGGCCCGGCTTCCGGCACGCGCGCATTGACGATACGCAGTTCCTTATCGAACTCAGGGTATTCCACGTAGTAATACAAACACCGGCGACGCAAGGCATCACTGAGTTCGCGGCTGCCGTTCGATGTCAGAACGACATACGGACGGCTGCTGGCGGTGATCGTGCCGAGCTCCGGCACACTGACCTGAAAATCGGAAAGCAGCTCCAGCAAAAAGGCTTCGAATTCCTCATCCGCCCGATCGATCTCGTCGATCAACAGAACCGGCGAAGTGGCCTGGCTGATCGCCCGCAACAGAGGCCTTTCAAGCAGGTATTTACGGCTGAAAATCTGCTGTTCGGCATTTTCCGGATCGATGCTCCCCTGTTCGCACAGCTTGATGCTCAGGAGTTGATGCTGGTAATTCCATTCGTAGACGGCGGAATTTACATCGAGCCCCTCATAGCACTGCAGACGAATGAGCGGACAGCCGTAGATATCGGCGAGCACCCGGGCGATCTCGGTCTTGCCGACACCTGCGTCACCTTCCAGCAGCAAAGGACGCTGAAGTTCGCTGAAGAGCAACAAGGTGGCCGCAAGACTGCGTTCGGCGATATAACCCGCCGCGGTCAGCCGCTGCTGCAGATCGTTCACACCGTCGCGCTCGCTCATAACATCACCACCCGCCCGTTAAGCGATTCATCGGGAATTCTGTTGCCTGGAGCCGAACAGGCTGCGTAACCAGCCGACTAATATCGACCAGGCGAATGCCAGACCGTTAAGCGCTTTGGCCTGCTCGACCGGTACGGCACCGGTCTCACCGGAAGCCTCGGCTTCGCTCAGCGCCACAACATGGTTGGTGAAGTTCCTGCCAAACTGGTTGAGGATCTGATCGGCAACCTGGGTCATCATCCGGCCACCGAGGCTGGCGGCTTTGCCGTTAACGGTGACGACCGCTTCACCCTTGAGCTCGCAGTCGCCGTTGTCGGTCTCAACGATCCTGGCTTTCAGGTCCATTACCGCGGAAGACGCCCCCTTGCTGTCCTGGCCGCTACCCAGCATATGCAGCATCCGGCTGTCGGGGTCGAGCGCTTGTATTTCGATATCGCCGTTAAAGGCCATGGTTGCCGGGCCGATCCTGGCGGTGACCGAGCCCTTGTAATGTTGCTCGTCGATCACCTCGGTAACCTGCGCACCCGGCATGCATCCGGCCACGGCGGGAATATCCTGCAGAAACGCCCAGCCCGTGCTTGCAGGTGCGGAAATCGGGAAGGTTTTATCCAGATTGACTTTCATTCATTATCCTCCAGCCTGCGCCGACCACCCGGTAACATGACCGGGTAGCCGGGCGGCGCATAGATCAACCGTGCCTGTCCAGCCCGAGTCGGTGCAATTGTTGCCACACCCGGTAGGCGTTATGCGGCATATCCATATGGGTCAGGCCGAGGTGGGAAAAGGCATCGACAATGGCTGAGGTAAAGCAGGGGATGCTGCCGACATGTGGCGATTCGGCCACGCCCTTTGCACCCAAGGGATGATGCGGGGAAGGTGTCACGGTGAAATCGGTTTCCCAATGCGGGGTTTCGACAAAGGTCGGAATAAAATAGTCCATAAAAGTATTGCCGAGCAGATTGCCTTCTTCGTCATAAGGCAACTCCTGCCCCATGGCGACAGCAAAACCTTCGTTCAGGCCGCCGTGTATCTGACCTTCGATAATCATCGGGTTGATGCGGGTACCACAATCGTCCAGCGCGTAAAAACGACGCACCTGCACCTGGCCGGTAAATTTGTCGATATCGACAACACAGAGGTAAACACCAAAAGGATAGGTGAAATTCGGCGGGTCGTAGTAATCCACTGCCTCTAACCCCATTTCCATCCCTTCGGGGACATTGTTGTAGGCGGCCCAGGCGATTTCCTTCATGGTTTTTTCCTCGCCGGGGACACCCTTGATTTTAAATCGATCAACCTCCCATTCCAGGTCTTCTTCATTTACTTCCAGCAAATGCGCGGCGATCTTCTGCGCCTTTGCGCGGATCTTGCGCGCCGCCACCGCCGTCGCCGCGCCGCCTACCGGTGTTGAGCGCGAACCATAGGTACCCAGGCCATAGGGCGCCGTATCGGTATCGCCTTCCTCGATCTGGATGTCATCGGACGGCAGTCCGAGTTCACTGGCGATGATCTGCGCATAGGTCGTCTGGTGCCCCTGCCCCTGGGTGATGGTGCCCATCCGGGCGATGACGCTGCCGGTCGGGTGGACCCGTATCTCGGCGCTGTCGAACATGCCGACCCCGAGGATATCGCAGGCCTTGCTCGGTCCCGCGCCCACGATTTCGGTGAATGTCACCAAGCCGATCCCCATCAACTCGCCACGGGTGCGTTTCTCTTCCTGCTCCTTGCGCAGTGCCTGGTAGTCCACGGCATCGAGCACCTTGTCGAGCGCGGTGTGGTAGTCACCGCTGTCGAGTTGCCAGCCGAGTGCGGTGTCGTATGGGAACTGTTCGCGGCGCACGAAATTGCGGCGACGGATCTCGGCCTTGTCGATACCGAGTTTCTGCGCCAGTACATCCATCATGCGTTCGATCAGGTATACCGCTTCGGTCACTCGGAATGAGCAGCGATAGGCCACGCCACCCGGTGATTTATTGGTATAGACACCGTCCACTTTCACATAGGCGGCCGGAATATCGTAAGAACCGGTGACGATACTGAATAAGCCGGCAGGCCACTTGGTCGGCTGGGCGTGTGAATTGAACGCACCGTGATCAGCCAGCACATTGACCCTGAGCCCCTTGACACGACCGTCCCGATCGGCGGCGAGTTCTCCCGTCATCCAGTAGTCGCGCGCCCAGGCCGTGGTGGACAAATGCTCCATACGATCTTCCACCCATTTCACCGGACGCCCCAACACGATCGAGGCGACGATAGCGGTAACATAGCCCGGATAGACTCCTACCTTGTTGCCGAAGCCGCCACCGATGTCCGGCGAGATGATGCGGATCTTGCTTTCCGGCAAACCCGAAATCAGCGAAACCACGGTTCGAACAACATGCGGGGCCTGCGAGGTGATGTAGACGGTCAAAGCCTCCTTCACCTTGTCGTAGGATGCCACGCAGCCGCAGGTTTCGAGCGGGCTGGGATGCACCCGCGGATAATACATGTCCTGCTTGACGGTTACCTCGGCCGAGTCAAAAGCCCGGTCCGTGAGATCGGCATCGCCGACTTCCCAGGTGAATATATGATTGGGATGCCTGCGCGGCCCCTGCCCGACATTGTCCTTGTCGGCCGCATCTTCACGCAGAATCGGAGCGTCCGCTTCCAGCGCCTTGTGCGGATCGACCAGCACCGGCAACGCTTCGTAGTCGACCTCGACCAGATCGACGGCATCCGCAGCGGTGTACCGGTTATCGGCAATCACCACCGCCACTTCCTGATACTGCATGTGCACTTTTTCATCCGCCAGCACCGCCTGTACATCACCGGCCAGAGTCGGCATCCAGTGCAGATTGAGCGGTTTGAGATCCTCGGCTGTCAGTACCGCCAGCACGCCCGGCAGCGCCTTGGCCTTTTCCGTATTGATCGAACGAATCCGCGCGTGCGCATACGGACTGCGCACGATATCCGCGTAAACCATGCCGGGCATTTTTACGTCGTCGACGTAGTTGCCGCGCCCCTGGACAAAGCGCGGATCTTCCTTACGCTTGCGTGAACAACCTATACCCTGCAGGGCCTCTTCGCGGGTGAGATCTTCTGCTGTCGATGCCATCGTCTATTCCTCCCATCAGGCCTGTTGCAGTTTTTTGGCAGCTGACTGCACTGCCTTGATAATGTTCTGGTAACCGGTGCAGCGGCAGAGGTTTCCGGACATCCCCCAACGGATTTCCTGTTCCCCCGGATCGGGATTTTCCTGCAGCAAACGGTAGGCGCGGACCAACATGCCCGGCGTACAGAAACCGCACTGCAGACCGTGTTCCTAGAGAGACGCCTGCTGTACAGCATGCAGACCATCCGCGCCGGCCAGGCCTTCGACTGTCAGGATTTCACTGCCGTCCGCCTGAATCGCCAGCACGGTACAGGATTTGACCGACAAACCATCCATATCCACGGTGCACGCCCCGCAGTGTGATGTGTCGCATCCGACATGGGTGCCGGTCAGATTCAGTTGATCACGCAGCACATACGCCAGCAGTTCGCGGGAATCCACCAGGGCGTCGACTTGTTGTCCGTTCAGTGTGAACGAGATGTGTTGTTTGCTCATATCCTCAACTCCCCGCTCTGGTCAGAGCGTCACGGATTGACCGGCGAGCCATTTCCGCCGCCATATGGGTCTTGTATTCGCTATCGCCGCGCAGGTCTTCTGCCGGCTCGCAGGCCGACATCACGAGATCCGCTGCCTGTTCGATCAGACTGTCCGTAATCGCCTTGCCGCGCAGCAGATTCTCCGCCTCGACAGCACGTATCGCCATCGGTGCGACATTCGTCAGGGCAATCCGTATCTCTGAACAAACGCCTTTGTCCAGGCTCAACACCACGGGCGAGGCCGCAGTTGCAAAATCACCGGTTTTACGTTTCAGCTTGTTAAACCCGTAACCGCTGCCTGCCCGGGCTATCGGTATGCGGATTTCAGTCAACAGTTCGTCGTCCTCCAGGGCCGTCCAGTAGGTTCCAAGAAAAAAGTCACTGGCGGGGATCACCCGTTGTGCGTTTTTGCTTGTCACCACAAGATCGGCATCGAGCGCCAGCATGACCGCCGGATGATCGTTGCCGGGATCGCCGTGCGCGACATCGCCGCCGATCGTACCTTTGTTGCGAACCTGGGGGTCGGCAATCAATCTGGCCACATCGACAATCAGCGGGCAGTGCTGTTGCAGCAGTTCCGAGGCGATAAGATCGTTTTCTGTCGTCATCGCACCGATGTGGATGGTGTCGTTTTCAAGGCGTATACCCTTCAGTTCGGAAATCGCCTTGAGATCAATCAGGTGGTCGGGTTCTGCGAAACGCAGTTTCATCATCGGCAGCAAGCTGTGACCGCCGGCAAGAAACTTGGCATTTTCATATTCGGCGAGCATGTTTAACGCGTCGCTGATATTCGCAGGCACGTGATATTCGAATTTGCCGGGAATCATGGGCGCCTCCTCCGTCGTTGTAATATCGTTATCATTATGTGAGCGGGAAAAACGCGGGCCCGCTCAGCCTGCAGACTAAGCTTCCGGACCCGGATAGCAACCGACCGGGAACGAACGGCGGTTCTGTGTCACCAGCTGCATTGATTCATGCATGAACACCGGTCAAAGTAATCAAGCCGACGGGCTTTGACCGGGGCTTGTTCGAATAGGATTTTCTTTAAACACCCGGATGTGTTTATTATAAAAAGCGCCAGCTGTGCCTGCTACGCAATGAAGAGCCCGCACAGGAGCTGTCGTGACATAAGCGCTTGCAAGCAAACAGGCTTTTCCGGTTGCAGCGCAAAAAACAGGGGGAACACGGCATTGGAATCAATTCAGCACAAATTGCAGCAATTCGAACTCGGAATGGTCTGGCTTGATTCAGACAACCGGATCTCCGCCATGAACAGTTTTGCCATGGAAACTCTGGATGCAAGACCCGGCGAACTGATCGGCATGGAGGTACTGCAACTGCATCCGGAGGCCAGCCGGGACAAGATCCGCTGGCTGCTGGAAAGTGCATCCTGCCCGGTCAATTCACCTCCACCCATGACCATGATGATCAATATTCCGGAGCGCGTCCTGCTGATCAAGGTCGCCAAGATGCATGGCCGGGATGAAACAGTGGGCACCTGCATGGTGTTTTACGATCTCACCGATCTGGCTACACGTCCGAGCGATCCTTCTTTCGAGCACGATACGCTGACGACGCCGCGTGAACTCTACAAACTGCCGGTCTACAAAAACCAGGGTATTCTACTCGTGGACCTGGAATCGATCTGTTATATCAAGGCTGACAGACGCTATTCGACGCTGTATACGGAAAATGAAAAATTTTTCTGCAACCTGTCGCTGACGGAGCTGGAAAACCGCCTGGACCACGGACGCTTCCACAGAGTGCATCGCAGCTATCTGATCAATCTGGTTTTTGCAAAGGGTTTCAAGAAGGTTGATGACCAGTGTTATCTGATCATGGATCACAAGGGTGGCGTCAAAGTGCCGATAAGCCGCAGCAAGGCGGCTCACATCAAGCAATTATTGGGTATCGCCTGAATCCTTAGATAAAAAGTGTCAGGCTTGACATAATAGAACCGCCCGCAAATCCGGGATTACTGCAACCTGCCCTGGAAAACCCCGTTCGAGGAAGTCGCCTATAATACAACTATAACCATCGTAGACGGCGTAAAACCGCGATAATCCCGATGGCAATCGCCGTCATCGAGAACAGGGTAATCCAGAAACCGAAACCCGAGTTGATCAGGGGCGTGCTCGAAAAATTCATTCCGAAAATTCCGGCCATCAGGTTAAGCGGCAGGAAGACCACTGAAATCACCGTAAGCAAACGAACGATCTCGTTGGTCTTTTCCTGGGTAAGTGAAAAATAAATCTGCAACAGGTTGTCGATATCGCTGCGAAGCTGTTTGATATGATTGCTCAGTCTTTGCAGGTGTTCCAACACGTCGGTCAAACGAATCTGCTGGTGCGCGGTGAGGCTCATATCGGTTTCACTGCGCCATTCCTCGAGTGCATCCCATTGCATTTCACACAGGCCAATGAGGTGGTTGAATCTACGCTGGACGAAAAAAAATGCTTGCCAGTCATCAAGTCTGTTTTCGTTTTCGACCAGCGACTCCTGCCAGCCTTCGACCTTCGTCGCGAACCGGGCCCGCGTATTCATTTGCGCATCGACCAGTGTATTGAGAATGCCCAGTAATAAACCGGTGATCGAGTTCGGTGCCTTGCCCTTGCGGCGTTCGAGTCTATCGACAATGCCCGCATGCTGAAGACATTGCGGGGGTCGTATGGTAATCAGTAAGGTCTCGTTGAAGAGCATCGTGTAGGCGGAAAATTCCAGCGCCTCGTCCGTGGCCTCGATCAGGCTCGGCATGATCAGAAGCTCATAATCCTTGCTGGCTTCGAATTTAGGCGGATGCTGTCTGTTCAGACTGTCGGCGATATGATTTTCATGAACCTGCAAGCCGAACAGATTTTCGACCGTAACAAACCACTGATTCTCGTCCTGGGTAAAATCGAGCCACTGAACCGCATCGGCAGCAATCTGTGCTTGCGCATCTGCCGGCGACCAAACGCCGTTGACAAATATAAAATGTTCCATAAACCATCCGTTTGCCGGCAAAGTTTTTTATTGCGGATTTTGCCCGCACAAAATAAAATTTTCTGTTTAAAAATTTAGCAGAACAATCCGGAATTTCATGAAGTCCGGCCACCCTGACCAGCCTGCAACAATGGGTAACCCGCGTAAGTTGCCGGGACGACAGTCCCTGGTTTATCAGCCTGTTCCCGGGGCGGTATCCGATTCATCCCGTACCCACGAGCAGAGTGAATCAAACTTTGCACATCCGTCATGCAAGCCCGAGAACGCTTTTATGAATTGCTCGCTTCACGCCCCGCAGATTCGGCCTGCCGAGGTTGCGGATATTCCCGCCTTGCTGGAATTGGAGGAAGTTTGTTTCGAACATGACAGGATCAGCAAACGGCAATTCCGCTATCTTATAACCAAGGCCCGGTCGGCAGTTATCCTTGTAGAACAGGATGGGCGAATACAGGGTGACGTGGTCGTCCTGTTTTCCCAGGCAACTTCCGTGGCACGCCTGTATTCCATCGCGGTTGCACCCGAGGCAAGAGGCGCCGGAACCGGGAGCCTGCTGGTCAAGGCCGCCGAGAACGCCGCCTGGGAACGTCACCGCGCCTATATGCGCCTGGAAGTGCGCAAGGACAATACCGCCTCCATCGCGCTGTTTACCCGTCTCGGTTACCGGCGCTTCGGCGAATGGCTCGATTACTATGAAGACCACATGGATGCCTGGCGTTTTGAAAAAACCCTGGCCAGTGGCCTGACCACAAAACTGCGGGAGCTGCCCTATTACGAGCAAACGCTGGAATTCACTTGCGGGCCCGCGGCGCTGATGATGGCGATGAAAGCACTGGATGACAGCATCGTTCTGAACCGGACGCTGGAGCTGCGTCTGTGGCGCGAGGCGACAACGATTTACATGACCTCCGGCCATGGCGGTTGCGGTCCTTTTGGCCTCGCGCTGGCCGCGGCCAGGCGTGACTTCCTGGTTGAGGTGTTTGTCAACGAACCCGGCGTGCACCTGATTGATTCGGTGCGCAGTCAGGATAAGAAAGAGGTGATCCGTCTGGTCCAGGAAGACATGGAGCAGGAACTGGCAAGCCTCGCCGTGCCGATCAGTCATGAGATTCTGGCCACCGAGGAACTGGAAACGAAGTTTGAACAAGGTGGTATGCCGCTGGTGCTGATCAGCTCCTGGCAGATCTACGGAGAAAAATTTCCACACTGGGTCGCCATCACCGGTTTTGACGACTACTTTGTGTATGTACACGATCCATTTATCGATTATGACAAGGGTGAGACCGTCGTTGACTCCTTCAATATGCCGATACCCCGCGAAAACTTTTCGCGCATGTCGCGCTACGGCAAGGCCAAACTGCAGGCGGCCATCATACTTTGGCCGAAAAACGCCAAAGTACCTGACATTGAAGCGGAATAAGGTCCGCACGGAGCACTGAACGATGGCAGAATATCTGGTACTGGTAGAGAACAGGAATCTATGGAAAGCGCATTTTCCGGACCTGAAGATACTGACCGCGACGGACTACCTCAGCGATCCGGTATGGGCTGAAAATCGCGGTCTGCGGATTATCAACCTCTGCCGCTCGCACCGTTATCTGGGGGTCGGCTATTATTGCTCGCTGCTGGCCGAGGCGCGCGGCCACAAGGTGATTCCGGGTATCCGCACACTGCAGGATCTGCGCAGCAAGTCACTTTACAGTCTCGACACCGACGATCTCAGCCAGCGTGTCGACCAGATCATGGCAAAGCGCGGCACCTCGCCGGATAGCAGTCGCTTTGAATTACCGGTCCTGTTCGGCAGAAGCGATGTCAGCGACATGCAGGGTTTTGCCAAGGAATTATTCGAGTTGTTCCGCGCACCGTTGATGACTGTGGAATTCCGCCATGATCGCGGCTGGCGGATACACAGTATCAAGAGTATTGCCCTGCAGGCGCTCGACGAATCCTTGCACGCCTCCTTTATCATGGCGCTGGAACACTATATCAGCAGCCGCTGGCGCAAACCCCGCAAACGCCATGAGCCGCGCTTCGATCTGGCGATTTTGCACGACCCGCAGGAAGCCTCGCCACCGTCGGACAAACCGGCCCTGCAATTGTTTTTGAATGCCGCCAAGGCGCTTGATATCAACGCCGAGATGATTACCAGCAAGGACTACGGGCGGCTGGCCGAATACGACGGGCTGTTTATCCGCGCGACCACCTCGATCGATCACTACACCTACCGCTTCGCCCGCAAGGCGGTCAGCGAAGGCCTGGTGGTGATGGATGACCCGGACTCGATCCTGCGCTGCACCAACAAGATCTACCTTGCCGAGCTGTTGCGTGCCAACAAGGTTGCCACCCCGCAAACCATGATCCTCAGCCGGGAAAGCCTGCTGGATGTGGAGCAATCCATCCCCTACCCGATTGTCCTGAAAATGCCGGACGGGGCTTTTTCGCGCGGTGTGCACAAGATCAGCGATCGCGCGCAGCTCGAGGAAATCAGTCAGAAGCTTTTCAAGGAAAGCGAACTGCTGCTGGCCCAGGAGTACACCTATACCGAATTCGACTGGCGAGTCGGCATACTCAACCGTCAGGCGATCTACGTCTGCCAGTATTTCATGTCGCGTAATCACTGGCAGATCATCAACCACGGCAAAGGCGGTGAAGAAGGCACGGCGGCAACCTTCGCGGTCGCGGATGCGCCAAAGGCGGTCGTTAAGACCGCGCTCAGGGCGGCCAATCTGATTGGCGACGGCCTGTATGGCGTCGATCTAAAGGAAACCGACAAAGGCGTGCTTGTTATCGAGGTCAACGACAACCCGAGCATCGACAAGGACGTCGAAGACGCCGCGCCGGGCTCCGATATCTACAAAACGATTCTTGAAGAGTTTATCCGCCGCATGGAGGCCAAACGCCGCGGCTCGCGCCCGGTGACGCCCGACCCGCTATGAGTACCTGTACGGCCTGCAAGTGCATTGTCCGGCGCAGACGACTAAACTGTGCATTGAGCAAAATCCGCAACAGGCATAAACGTGAGTCAACATCAAGACCGGCCGGGGGGTAAGCAGCTCTATATTTGCATGCTCAGTATCCACGGCCTGATACGCAGGAAGCATCTGGAACTCGGCATCGACGCCGATACCGGAGGCCAGACCAAATACGTCGTCGAACTCTCTCAGGCCGTCGCCGACCAGCCGAACGTATCGCGGGTCGATCTGATCACCCGGCGGATCGAAGACCCGGCGGTCAGCGATGATTACGCGCAAGCTGTCGAGGCCATGGAAAACGGCGCGCAGATCGTGCGCATCGATGCCGGCCCGAAGGAATACATTCACAAGGAAGCGCTCTGGGACCATCTCGACGCCTTTGTCGACAACGCCGTCGACTACCTGCGCCGGCAACCTCGTTTGCCGGATCTGCTGCACAGCCATTACGCCGACGGCGGCTATGTCGGCAGCCGTCTGTCGCATATTCTCGGTATTCCGCTGGTGCATACCGGGCACTCGCTGGGCCGGGTGAAACGGCGCCGACTGCTGGCCTCCGGCCTCAACGCCACGCAGATCGAAGAGCGCTACAACATGGCGCGCCGAATCAACGCCGAGGAAACCACCCTGGCCTCGGCGACGCGGGTCATCACCAGCACCAATCAGGAAATCGAGGAGCAGTACGAACTCTACGATTACTACCGGCCCGAGACCATGCGGGTGATTCCGCCCGGCACCGACCTGACCCGCTTTCACCCGCCGGAAGGCAAGGAATGGCAAACCGATATCGCCGGCGAAATCGCCCGCTTTCTTAAAGTCACCGAAAAACCCATTATCCTCGCGTTGTCCCGGCCGGATGCGCGCAAAAACATCGGTTCGCTGATCGCCGCCTTCGGCCAGGACAAGGAGTTGCGCGACCTGGCCAATCTGGTGATCGTGGTCGGCAATCGCGACGATCTGACGGATCTCGACACCGGCGCGCAGGAGGTCCTGTCGGATTTGTTATTCGGCATCGACCGGTATGACCTGTACGGCCAGGTCGCCTACCCGAAACACCATGATGCCGACGATGTGCCGATTATCTATCGTCTCGCGGCCCTGACCGGCGGCGTATTCGTCAACCCGGCGCTGACCGAACCCTTCGGTCTGACGCTGATCGAAGCGGCCGCCAGCGGTCTGCCGATCGTCGCCACCGAGGACGGCGGACCGCGGGACATCATCGCCAACTGCCGCAACGGCGTGCTGGTCAATCCACTGGAACACCGCGATATCGCTGCCGGCCTGAAAACCATTATCTCGGACTGGGAAAACTGGCAACAGCGTTCGACCCGCGGCCTGCAGGGGGTGCGGGAATTCTACTCCTGGGAAGCCCACGCGAAGGGCTATCTCGAGATGATCGAACCGATCGTCGCGCAGACCGGCGCTCCGCTCCTGCAGGCGCCGACGACGGACAAGGCGCGGCTTTATCAGGATCACGCGATTTTTACCGATCTCGACCAGAGCCTGCTGGTCGACCCGGACAGCCTGCCCCGCCTGCTCAAGGTGCTGCGCGAAAAGCGCAAGTTCACCTCGTTCGGCATCGCCACCGGCCGGCGTCTCGATTCGGCGCTCAAGGTCATGCGCGAACGGGGCATTCCGGAACCGGATGTCCTGATCACCAGCGGCGGCACGGAAATCTATTACGCGCCGAAACTGACCGAGGACAAGGCCTGGGCGCGGCATATCGAAAAGCAATGGACGCCGAAAATCGTGCGTCGCGTTCTGGACGGATTACCAGGGCTTGTATTACAGAACAAACCCGAGCAAAGCCGCTTCAAGATCAGCTATTTTATTGACCCCGACAAAGCGCCCACGCTCGAGGGAATCCAGCAATTGCTGGCACAGGAAGAACAATCGGTCAATGTGATTCTGTCGTTCGGGCAGTTTCTCGACGTTTTGCCGATCCGCGCCTCGAAAGGGCTCGCCCTGCGCTATTTTGCCGCTTCCTGGGGAATTCCGCTGGAAAATATTCTGGTCGCCGGCGGTTCCGGCGCCGATGAAGACATGATGCGCGGCAACACACTGGCGGTCGTGGTCGGCAACCGGCATCACGAGGAACTGTCGCAACTGGCCGAAATCGAGCAAATCTATTTTGCCAAGGCACCCGGCGCGGAGGGCTTACTCGAAGCGCTGGCGCATTACGATTTTTTTGCGCAAAAACCCGCCAAAACGGAAGCTCCAGCATGATGTCAGACTTGCATTTTCTACTCTGCACAGATCTCGACCGAACCCTGCTGCCGAACGGCGCGCAGCCGGAATCCCCGGCGGCGCGAGCGGGTTTTGCACGGCTGGCCGCCAGACCGCAGGTCACACTGGCCTACGTCAGCGGCCGTGACCGCGAGCTGGTCAAGCAGGCGGTTGCGGATTACAGACTGCCGCTGCCGGACTTTGTGATCGGCGACGTCGGTTCGTCGATTTATGATTTGCGCGACGGACAGTGGACGCTGTGGCCGGACTGGCAAAAAGAAATCGCCCCCGACTGGCGCAGCCTTGAACAGGCCGATCTAAAAGCCATGCTTGACGACCTGGACGGCTTGCGCCTGCAGGAAAACAGCAAGCAAAATACCTTCAAACTCAGTTATTATGTCGCCAGCGACGCTGACCGCAAACTGCTCGGCGGGCAGATAGCACAGCGGCTGGAGGCGCGGGACATCGCCGCCAATCTGATCTGGAGCATCGACGAAACCAGCGACACCGGTTTGCTCGATCTGTTGCCAAAGCGCGCCAACAAGCTCCATGCCATCGAGTTTTTGCGCGAGAAACTCGGCATAAGCTTGTCGAACACCCTGTTTGCCGGCGACAGCGGCAACGATCTGGAAGTGCTGAGCAGTCCGCTGCCGGCGGTGCTGGTCGCCAACGCCACCGACGTGGTTCGCCAGCAGGCAATCGACGAAGCCACCGTGCAAAACAACCGGCACGCCCTTTATCTCGCACACGGCGACCGGTATGGTATGAACGGTAATTACAGTGCCGGTATACTGGAAGGATTCGCTCACTATCATCCCGATTTCACTGATTGGTTTCTGGACGGCGCCGATCAGCAACACGAGGCATAATAATAATGGCAAAGGTTCCGGTTATTTTCGGCGAAGTCCTGTTCGATTGTTTCGAGGACGGCAGCCGGGTACTCGGCGGTGCGCCCTTTAATGTCGCCTGGCATCTGCAGGCTTTCGGCTGCGCGCCGCTGTTGGTCAGCCGCGTCGGCGACGATCCGCAAGGTGAACAGGTCCGCGACACCATGAGCGGCTGGGGCATGAACACCTCCGGGTTGCAGCACGATGCCGTTCACCCGACCGGCAAGGTCGCGGTGAGTCTGAACAAGGGTCAACCGAGTTACCGGATCGTCGAAGACCAGGCCTATGATCATATCAGCAGCGACGCCTTGCCACCGCTTGCCGCGGCGCTGGTCTATCATGGCACACTCGGCCTGCGCGGTGCACAATCGCGGGCGGCGCTGACTTCGCTGCTCGACAGTTCAGCAGCACCGGTCTTTATGGATGTCAATCTGCGTTCCGGCTGGTGGACCCGCGATGAGGTGCTGCGTCTGGTCGGCAATGCAAGCTGGGTCAAGGTCAACGACGAAGAGCTGGACATCCTGGTCGACGGCAGCGCGGATCTGAGCACCAAGGCACAACAGCTGATCGCGGCGCAGGACCTGAAGCTGTTGATCGTCACGCGCGGCGCGGAAGGGGCTTTTGCGATTGACCAACACGGCGAAAAAACCGAGGTACAACCGGTGCCGGCCAGCCATGTGGTCGATACGGTTGGTGCCGGCGACGCCTTCGCCTCGGTCTGTATTCTAGGCCTGCTGCGCGAATGGCCCGTGGCATTAATCCTGCAAAGAGCAACACAGTTTGCATCAATTCTGGTTGGTCAACGCGGCGCGACGGCGCAAGACCGGTCACTCTACGAACCATTGCTCGAACAATGGCAACGATAATACTCCGCAAACGCACCAGAACGGTGCTTTTAGCGGGGCCAAAAAACGCTGATCAGATCTATGTACGAACAGGTATCCCATTCACTGCTCAACAAGATACTCGATAAACTCAAACCGGAAATCCGCCGGCAGGATCTCAGGCATTTCTACACCCGGCTCGGCGCCAATTTCTACGCCATACATTCACTCTTTTATCATCTGTACGGACAACGCGATGATTATGAAGAACAGATCATCGCGCTGGTCGAGGTCATGGCCAGCCGTTATATCGAGCGCTCGCCGGAGCTGGAACGCCTCGACAAACAGCGGGAGCAGGACCACAACTGGTTTCTGAGTCAGGAATGGGTCGGCATGGCGCTTTATGCCGACGGCTTTGCCGGCAACCTCCAGGGCGTTATCGAGCGGGTGCCGTACTTGCAGGAACTCGGCGTCAATATGACCCATATCATGCCGATGATGGTTTGTCCCGAAGGCGCCAGTGACGGTGGTTATGCGGTGAGTGATTTCCGCGCGATCGATCCGCGTATCGGCAATCTGGAACAACTCGACCAGCTTGCCGAAACCATGCGCAAACGCGATATGCTGCTGACGCTGGATGTGGTGGTCAATCACACCTCCGACGAACACGACTGGGCACAGCGGGCGCGCCGCGGTGAACAGAAATACCAGGATTATTACTACACCTTCGCCAATCGCGACATCCCCGATATGTTCGAGGAAACCATGCCGGAGATTTTCCCGGAAACCTCGCCGGGTAACTTCACCTATGACGAGGAGATGGGCAAATGGGTGATGACGGTCTTCAACAGTTATCAATGGGACCTGAATTACAGCAATCCGGCGGTTTTTATCGAGATGGTCGATATCATTTTATTCTGGGCCAATCACGGCGCCGATATCGTCCGGCTCGACGCGGTGGCGTTTTTGTGGAAAAAAATCGGCACCAACAGCCAGAATGAACGGGAAGCGCATTTGCTGCTGCAAATGATGAAGGATTGTTGCCAGGTCACCGCGCCGGGCGTGCTGTTTATCGCCGAGGCGATCGTTGCGCCGGCCGAGATCATCAAGTATTTCGGCGAAGATGCGGTCATCGCCAAGGAATGCGAAATCGCCTATAATGCAACCCTGATGGCGCTGCTGTGGGATGCCGTGGCGACCAAAAACGCCAAGCTGCTAAACCAGGGTATCCTCAGCCTGCCGACCAAACTCGACCGGGCGACCTGGCTTAATTATGTACGCTGTCATGACGATATCGGTCTTGGTTTCGATGATGCCGACATTATCCGCGCCGGTTATGAGCCGGTTGCGCATCGGCGCTTTCTGCTTGATTATTTTACCGGTAATTACGATGATTCCGCTGCTCGCGGGCAGCCTTTCGGGCGTAACTTCAAAACCGGCGACGCGCGCATCTCCGGCTCGCTGGCGTCACTGGTCGGCCTCGAAACCGCAATCGATCGTCAGGACGAAAAAGCAATCGATGACGCGATAAAAATCATCCTCTTGTTACACGGTACGATTTTGTCTTTCGGTGGAATACCACTGTTGTATTATGGTGATGAAATCGGCACTCTAAACGACGGCAGTTTTCTCAATGATGCCCGCAAGGCATTCGACACCCGCTGGATACACCGGCCGCGCATCGACTGGCAAAAAGCCGAACGCCGCCATCAGCACGGCTCAGTCGAGCAACGCATCTTCGACGGTCTGAAAAAAATCATCGCCGTGCGTAAAAGCATCGAAGCCTTTGCAGACTTCAATAACCGGGAATTACTCAGCGTCGATAACGAACACCTGTTCGTTTTTCGCCGCAACCATCCCCTGCGCCCCAACGAAGCGGTACTGGTGGTTGCCAACTTCGACGCCAACCCACAATATCTGGACATCGACCTCCTGCGCAGTCGCGGCCTGTTTCAGCACGCGACCCCGCAGGATCTGGCCAGTGGCGAATCACCGGCCCTGTTCAAAAACCAGCTGGTGATTCCACCTTACCGGTTTTACTGGCTGGCAAGATAACGGCGCCACTGCAACCCCAACAACTTCCTGCGCGGCCTGAAAAGCCGGCGCAGGAAGAAAAAGGCAAGTGCCGAGCAGGTTTTTATAGTGTGGCGTAAACCTTGTCCACCGCACGTTTGCTCATGGCAACCAGGGTATCGACCTCTTCGCGCGTAATGATCAGCGGCGGTGCAAAGCCGAGAATATCGCCGTGCGGCATGGCGCGGGCAATCAGGCCTTCCTCAAGACAGGCAGCCGAGACCTTGGCGCCGATCGTCTGACTCGGCTCGAAGCGTTGCTTCTTGTCTTTGTCGGCGACAAACTCCAGCGCCGCCATCAGGCCGACACCACGCACTTCGCCGACCATCGGATGCTCGGCAAACGTCTCCTGCAGTTTTTGCTGCAAATACCCGCCGACATCGGCGGAGCGACCGGCGAGATCCTCGCCGTCGACGATATCCAGGTTGGCATTGGCCGCCGCCGCGCAGACCGGATGCGCGGAATACGTCCAGCCGTGTCCGATCGGTCCCATCTCGTCGGTGCCTTTTTCCAGCACTTTCCACATCCGCTCGCCGACGATCACACCGGACAGCGGCAGATAGGCCGAGGTCAGTCCCTTGGCGATGGTGATCAGGTCAGGCTGGATGTCATAAGTGTGCGAACCGAAGTACTGGCCGGTGCGGCCGAAAGCAGTCACCACCTCATCGGCGATCAGCAGCACGTCGTATTTGGCAAGCACGGCTTGTATTGCTGCCCAGTAGCCTTTGGGCGGGGGAATCAGTCCGCCGGTGCCCATAACGGGTTCGGCGATAAATGCCGCGACCGTATCCGGCCCTTCGTCCTGAATCATTTTCTCCAGATCGGCAGCGCAGCGGGCGGAGAACTCCTCCTCGGTTTCGCCGTTCTCAGCATTCCAGTAATGATGCGGACAGGTCGTATGCAGAATCCGGTCGAGCGGCAGATCGAAGGCATTGTGGAAAACCGGCAGGCCCGTCAGGCTGCCCGTCATCAGACCGGAGCCGTGATAGCCGCGGTGGCGTGAGATGATCTTCTTTTTATCGTGACGGCCGAGAACATTGTTGTAATACCAGACCAGCTTGATATTGGTTTCATTGGCATCGGAACCGGACAGGCCGTAATAAACGCGCTGCATGCCCATACCGGCCTTGTCGATGATCCGCTCCGAGAGCTTGATGATCGGCTCGTGCGAATGACCGACATATGCATGATAATAAGCCAGCTTGTGCGCCTGCTCGGAAATCGCATCGGCCACTTCTTCCCTGCCGTAGCCGATATTGACACAATACAAGCCTGCAAAACCGTCCAGACTGCGCCGCCCTTCGACATCCTCGACATAAACGCCTTGACCACCGCTCATGATCCGGTTGGGCGCCTCGCCGCGCGCGAACTGCGCCAGATGAGTCGAGGGATGAAACGTGTGCGCCCGGTCCATGCCGGAAAGTTCTTGCTGTGTTGCCTTGTCCATTACTTCGCTCCTGTCAAAGATATTCAATTACGCCGCCTGATAACGGGCGCAGATGTATTTTGTTTCGGTAAATTCTTCCAGCCCCCAGTGCCCGCCTTCGCGACCCAGACCCGATTGTTTATAACCGCCGAATGGCACCGGATGGCCGGTAACCTTCACGCAATTGACTGCCACCATGCCGTATTCAAGGCGGCGGCTCAAGCGCGCGATACGGTCATGATCGCGGGTGTAGAGATACGCCATCAGGCCGTACTGCGGGTGATTCATGGCGGTGTGTAAATCCTCCTCGGCGCGGAATGTCGTGATCGCCGCCACCGGGCCGAAAGTTTCCTCCCGGCTGATCAGCATATCCGCCGTCACGTCGGCAAGTACCGTCGGCTGATAGAAGTTTCTGCCCGCCGCATGGACCTCACCGCCGCATAACAGGCGCGCACCCTTGGCCAGGGCATCGTCCACATGTTGCTGGCATTTTTCCACCGCGGCGCGGTTGATCAGCGGACCGATCTGTACACCGTCTGCCCTGCCTTCCCCGACCTTCAAGGCCTGCACCCGTCGGGTGAATTCCGCGATAAAGGCATCGGCCTGATTCTCCTGCACATAGATCCGGTTGGCGGCCTGACAATCCTGACCGCTGGTCTGGAACTTGGCGTCGATGGCGCCGCTGACGCCGGTCTGCAGATCCATATCGTCGAACAGGATAAACGGTGCATGACCACCGAGCTCCAGGCTCATACGTTTGACGCTGTCGGCCGCATGGCCGAGCAGAATTTTGCCGACCCGTGTCGAACCGGTAAAACTGACGGCGCGGACATCCGCATGCCGGCACAGGGTTTCGACGATATGGATGTCGCCGGTCAGCACCGAAAACACACCAGCCGGAATGCCGGCCCGGTCGGCCAGCTCCGCCAGAGCCAGCGCCGACAGCGGCGTTTCCGAGGCCGGCCTGACCAGCATCGGACAACCCGCCGCAAGCGCCGCCGCGGCCTTGCGGGTAATCATTGCA
>JAGRHW010000500.1 GCA_020444765.1 Gammaproteobacteria bacterium
GGTCGGGCTGGATACGGAATCCCTGCGCAGACAGCATGCACTGGCCGCGGCCAGCCTGGTCAAGGGGATCTGACAACAGCGAGTGTCTTGTTTTCCGCCGGATGAGCGGGCAAACAGGTAAAGCTCCAATAAAAAACGCCCGGCCATACCGACCGGGCGTTTGGTTTTATTGAAGACGGCTTTTATCGTCCGTATCAAAAATTGTAAGAGTACATGATCTGCAGGTTGGTCTGCGAATGCTTGGTTGTTACCTGCGTATTGCTGTTGGTCTGCTTGACTTCCGGTGCGAATACCAGCGAAGCGCCAATACCGCTTTGCTTGTTGAACTGGTAGCTGAAGCCGGCAGTGTAGTGATTTTCGATGATGGCCGGGAACAGCGGGTTCATGTATTCATCGGGGACCGGGTTGTTTGCAATGTTGGCGCCCGCTCTGAGCGTCAGGTTGTCGTTGGCCTGATAGGCGGCACCGATCTTGACGACGGTCTGATCGTCCCATTCCTGGTTCATGCTGACGTCTGCTTCAGCCGGACCTTGCTCTGTGTTGGTGCTGAAGTTCAGATCGAATGTCGACATGGTATCCGACCAGTCGATCTGGCTGACATCCATCGCCAGTAACAGGCGGTCGTTGGCCTTGAAGCCGACGCCCAGGGTCAGTACGGCCGGAAACTGGAAATCCTTGACCGTGTAGGTGCCGGGGAAGCTCGCGACGACACTGCCGTCGGCGCCATTGATGACGCTCATCGTGCCTTTGCCGTCCCAGTCGGACATATTAGTCTTGGCCTGATAGGTCGCGCCGAAGGTAGCCTGCGGGGTGACTTCCCAGGTCATGCCAAGTTTGGCGGTTACGCCGGCGCCGGAGGCCTTGCCGGTAAAGTCGCTGCTGTTGGAGAAGTCGAAAACCGCCGAGTGATTCGGCAACTGCTCTTGCGGAATGGACTGCAGCAACTGCCCGAATCCCTGCAGCAGGGTGCCGGACGCGGAACCGAGTACGTTGGAGCCGCCGAAGTCAGAAGAGAAGTCCGCAAAGGTGCCCGGCGCGGCGCTGCCGTCCGGTGCAAAAAGCGGCATGCCCATGATCAGGTCCATGCCGCCCCAGGTGTACTGAAGTGTGCCGCCGAGGGTAAAGGCATCGTTCACCTTGTACGCGAGCGGTGCCAGTAAAGAACCCACGCTGACTTCCGAACGAGCGCCTTGCAGCGGTCCGTTGTCACTGTATTCCGTACCCATGCCGCCTTGTGCAAATACTCCGAAGCCGTAACTCATGGGGCCTTTGCGTTTCACGAAACCGCCTGCCGGCAGAATATACGAGTCGCCACCGGACTTGGCTTTTTGAAAGCCTTGCGGTGTCGGGATCGTGCTGGTGACATCCGGCCTGAGGTTGCCGAGAGAAATATCAAGCCTGGTCGAGTTGTCCGGCAGCATGCCGAGCGTTGCCGGATTGTTGATCATGCCGGCAGCGCCGTTTTCGAATCCGACCGACGCTCCGCCCATGGCTGTGGATTCGGGGCCATAACCTTCCATTAACATGCCATTGGTTGCCCAGGCGTTGGTGTTTGCCAACAATGCACCCGAAACGGCTGCGAGAACGAGCTGCAGCGACTTGTTTGTCATAAGTGTTTTCCTCCTGTGGGCGATTGCGTGACGGCAATATCCGATTAAAGCCGCTGAATTCACCCTGAAACGAAATATAGTTTTGGTAGCCGGAAATGCCTCACTGCAATTTATCAGGAAGCGGATAAAGGATTGATACCTAAGACAGGATATTGGTGATGGGAAAAATTTCCTCCAGCTATCCCCGCAGGGCTAGTTGTTTTTTCAGTGTAAGACTTTGTTTATCGAATGCCGGTTGTTGCAGGGCGCCGGATTGCAAGCCGGACTTGTTTATTTGTTTTCCACCGGAAGAAAAATAATTTTACCGGTCGTGGGCAGAAAAAAACATTTTTAAAAAAGATAAGCAAGAGCTGATGGGAGATATCGGGTTCATCAATCGTCGCAAATGCGGCCGCGCGTCCGGCTCTTTCGCACAGAAGTTTGCAAGCCGGGTCAACTCTGGCAATATCCGACACTGTTTGTCAGGCTGCACGCGAGTGATTCGCTACCGGGCTGTCTGTCAACAGGGGCAGGCTGAGGAGGCGATATGAGCGATGGGCGAACCGCGGACAAACCCTTGTCCGGCATCCGCGTGCTGGAGATGGGGCAGTTGATCGCCGGGCCTTTCGCCGGCAGCATACTGGCGTACTTCGGTGCGGAACTGATCAAAATCGAACCGCCGGGCAAGGGTGACCCCTTGCGCAGCTGGCGGCAACTCGATGAAAAAGGCACCTCGTACTGGTGGCGCAGCATCGGGCGCAACAAAAAATCGGTGACGCTCAATCTGCATGAGGAAGAAGGACGGGAAATCGCCCGCCGGCTTATCGATTCAAGCGATGTGCTGATTGAAAACTTCCGTCCGGGAACCATGGAAAAGTGGGGGCTTGGGCCGGCTGTTTTCAAACAGTCCAATCCACAACTGGTGTACACGCGGGTTTCCGGCTA
>JAGRHW010000501.1 GCA_020444765.1 Gammaproteobacteria bacterium
CATCTTCGGCTACCAGTATGAAACCATGCCCCCCGAGCTTGTGCGCCAGATGGCCGAATACAAGCAGTTCCTTGCCTGGAAGGAGGCCCGTTAGATGCCCGCGATGAACCTGGTACAGGCCATCAACAACGCCCTGGACCTGAAACTGGCCCAGGATCCGGACATCCTGCTCTTCGGCGAGGACGCCGGTTTGGAAGGCGGCGTGTTCCGCGTGACCCAGGGACTGCAGGCCAAGTACGGCGAACGCCGCGTGTTCGATACGCCGCTCTCCGAATCGGTGCTGCTGGGTGCCGGGCTTGGCATGGCGGTCACGGGGCTGCGCCCGATCGTCGAGATCCAGTTCTCGGGGTTCATGTATCCGGCCATGAATCAGCTGGTGACCCACGTGGCCCGCATGCGCAACCGCAGCCGGGGCGTGTTCACCGTGCCCATGACCATCCGCATGCCCTACGGCGGCGGCATCCGGGCCCTCGAGCTGCACAGCGAGAGCATGGAGGCGATCTACGGACACATCCCCGGCCTGCAGGTGGTGATTCCGTCCTGTCCCTACGACGCCAAGGGCATGCTGATCAGCGCCATCGAAGACGATGACCCGGTGATCTTTCTCGAACCCAAACGCCTGTATAACGGCCCTTTCGACGGCGATGCGGATAAACCCGCGGTTGCCTGGAGCAAGCATCCGAAAGGCGAGGTCCCCGACGGGCATTACACGGTGCCGCTTGGCAAGGCCGATATCGTACGACCCGGCTCGGCCGCTACCATCGTCACCTACGGCACCATGGTGCACGTCGCCGTGGCAGCCGCCGAATCGGCCAATATCGACGCGGAAATCATCGATCTGCGCAGTCTGGTACCGCTCGATATCGACACGATCACGGCTTCGGTAAAACGCACCGGCCGCGTGGTAATCGTCCACGAAGCGACCCGGACCAGCGGCTTTGGCGCCGAATTATCCGCCCAGATCCAGGAAGAGGCTTTCTGGCATCTCGAAGCGCCGATCGAGCGCGTCACCGGCTGGGATACGCCCTACCCGCACGCCTTCGAATGGCAGTACTTTCCCAGCCAGAAACGCATCATCGATGCCCTCAACCGAACGCTGGGGGTGTGAGATGACAAACTACAGTTTCAAAATGCCGGACGTCGGCGAAGGCATCGTCGAGGTCGAAATCAGTGAATGGAAAGTGGCCGAAGGCGAGCCTATCGAGGTCGACCAGCCGGTTGCCGACGTCATGACCGACAAGGCCAATGTCGAGATCACGTCCCCGGTTGCCGGCCGGGTACTCGGACTGGCCTGCAAGGCAGGAGACATGCTTGCAGTAGGGTCGGAACTTGTATTAATAGAAACAGACGCCGGGGACGGAAAAACAGAACCAGAGGCTGAAATCGAACCGGCCCAAGCAGAAAAACCGCAGTCTCCCGTCAAACCTCCGCAAGCAGCCGACACGCCCCCGGAAACAGGCTCCCAGACACCGGCAGCCGGCATCGGCGACCAACCCCCTGCTCGTCCTTCAACGATCACCGCCGCGCCGATTCGCCAACAAGGCGGTAAACCGCTCGCCTCCCCGGCCGTTCGGCGGCGCGCCCGTGAAGCGGACGTCGAGCTCGACGATATCGTCAGCAGTGACAGCAGCGGTCGGATCACGCACCAGGATCTCGATGCGCATATCGCCAGTCTGGGACAGCTGGCGATCGGCGGCTTCCGCAAGGTCCGTACCGGTATCAAACAGATTCCGCTAAAGGGCCTGCGGCGGCTTATCGCCAGAAACATGCAGCTCAGCAAGCAGTCGATTCCGCATTTTTCCTATGTCGAGGAAATCGACATGACGGATCTGGAGAAACTTCGTCAGCACCTCAACGCCAATCGCGGTGCCAATCAGAGCAAGCTGACCCTGCTGCCGTTTCTGATGCTGGCGATGGCACGGGTGATTCGCAAATACCCGCAATGCAATGCGCATTTCGACGACGAAAAAAACCTCCTGACCCAGCACGAAGGCATCCATATCGGTGTCGCCACCATGACCGACGAAGGACTGAAGGTGCCGGTCGTGCATCATGTCGAGGCGATGGATATCTGGCATTGCGCGGCGGAAATCCAGCGTCTCTCGGCAGCGGCCCGGGACAACACGGTAGCACTTGCCGAACTCAGCGGCTCGACGATTACCCTGACCAGTCTCGGCACGCTTGGCGGGCTGGTCAGCACACCGATCATCAATCACCCGGAAGTCAGCATTATCGGCGTCAACAAAGCGCAGCAGCGGGTCATGGTAATCAATGGAGAAATGCAGATACGGTATATGATGAATCTCAGTTCCTCATTTGACCATCGGATCATCGATGGTCATACCGGCGCGTCTTTCGTGCA
Organism: Gammaproteobacteria bacterium; assembly: GCA_020444765.1. Next base: position 2,363 of record JAGRHW010000501.1, read on the forward strand.
ACAGATGAAAGCCCTGCTCGAACATCCGGCAACGCTTTTTATGTGATCAGGGATGACGAAGTGGTTGTGCCGTCATTCCCGCGCAGGCGGGAATCCAGCTACGGACTATCCGACGGCGGCACTGGATCCCCGACTAAAACATTCGGGGATGACAAAATGGTTGGCTGGA
>JAGRHW010000502.1 GCA_020444765.1 Gammaproteobacteria bacterium
AAAACCGGCAGGAAGATTGCGCGGGCGGCTTCAACGCGAGTTACGCGGTGACGCTCGATCCGGCAGCCTTCAACACAGCGCCGGCCGGGCGCTACACCGATACCCTGACCCTGCTGATTTCCGCGGAATGAGTTCTCGGTGAGCGGCTTGTGGTCTTAAGCGCCGGCCGCGCCTATAATTTGCGGCTGACTCTGAATCATCAAGCGAAACAGGCGGAAACCGATCATGTCCAAAATCATCATGGTGCTCAACGGCCCGAATCTGAACTTGCTAGGCACGCGCGAGCCGGACGTGTACGGACATAGCACACTTGCCGATGTCGAGGTGCTTTGCAAGGAAGTGGCCCGTTCACTCGGCTATGAGGTGGATTTCCGGCAAAGCAATCACGAGGGCACGCTGGTCGACTGGATACAGGAGGCTCGCACGAACTGTGCAGCGATCGTTTTCAATCCGGGGGCTTACACGCATACCTCCATTGCGCTGATGGATGCGATTGCCGCGGTCGGCCTGCCGCTGGCTGAAGTGCATATCTCCAATGTTCACAGGCGCGAGGCATTCCGGCATGTTTCCTATGTCTCGAAAGTGGCGCTTGGCGTAGTGGCTGGCTTTGGCGTCTACGGCTATTCCATGGCAATCCAGGGGATCGCTGACTACCTGGCCGCTGACTAAGCGGACTTTTTCAGAATTTACTCGCTGCAGGCCGTGCACTTGACTGCATAGGGAATGATTTCCAGCCGCTTCTCGGGGATTTCCTCACCGCATACGACGCAATTGCCATAGGTGCCGGACTTGATTCGCTGCAGAGCGGCATTGATCTGCTCGATTTCATGCAGTCCGGCGCTGCCTATCCCTTCCAGGACTTCGTCGTTTTCCCGTTCGGAAGCCATCTCGGCAAAATCGGAGTCCTTCGGTTTTTCCAGGTCGCCTTCGATTTTTTGCAGCCGGCCCAGGAGTTCGTCTTTCCGTTCGAGCATGCGTTTTTCTAATGCCTTGATATTCAGGTCCACTGCGGCTTTCCTCTCCTGATGGGGTTTTTAACGTTCCCACGATACCAGTCGGGTATGGTGTTTCATTGATTACCATCAATTGTGTCCTGACAGTTTATGTGCAGCGCACAATCCGGCAGGACGGTTTCATTGTTATCCAATAATGCAAAAACCGTTCTCGCCTGGCCGGGCTATGCCGTTAAGGCCTGGTCTATTGCCGTCGGGAGGATTGTTGTTTCAGTCAGCGTGGCTATACTGCAGGCTGTTCTCAACAGGCAGCGCCTATGCATCATCGTATTATGGATGTACTCGGGATCGAGCGGTATCACGTCAGTCATACCGAAAGGCTGGTTTCCATCGCGGGAGCCTTGACCGGAATCATGCTGGTTTTCTCCCTGAGCGATTACCTGCTCGGCAAGGACGCTATCGTATTGGTGGCGTCGATGGGCGCCAGCGCGGTCCTGCTGTTCGCCGTTCCGCACGGCGCATTATCGCAACCCTGGTCATTGCTCGGCGGACACGTTTTGTCCGCATTGGTCGGCGTAAGCTGCGCCCAGCTGATTACCGACGTACATATTGCAGGGCCGGTGGCGGTGGCGCTGGCGGTGGGGGTGATGCATTATTCCCGCTGCCTGCATCCGCCCGGCGGCGCTACTGCGCTGGTGGCGGTCGTGGGTGGTGAGCGGATTACCGGCATGGCCTACGATTTCGTGTTTGCGCCGGTGTTGCTCAATGCGATGATTATTCTGTTGAGCGCGGTTGCCTTCAATTACTTTTTTCACTGGCGCCGCTACCCCTCGTATTTTGCCAGAAGGCGGCCCGTACGTGGTGAGGTTGATGATCAAGCAGATGTGGACGATGTGGATTTCGCCGAGGTTCTCGGGAAAATCGACTCCTATATCGACGTATCCGAAACTGATTTGAAAACGATTTTTCATCTGGCCACGCAGCGCCAGGGGCATCAGCGTTTTGACGGCAGCCATCTTGAACCGGGTGAGTGTTACAGTAACGGAAAATACGGCGCGCTCTGGTCCGTACGTGAAATCGTCGGAAAGGTCGAAGACGAGGCACAGGGAGGCACCCGCCTGGCCTATAAAGTCGTTGCCGGCAAAGGCCGCCGCAGTTCAGGGATTGCAAGTGCCGATGATTTTGCCGGCTGGGCAAAATACAAGGTCTATCGGGATGAGGAAAACTGGCGGCGTCAGTCGCTCGGCTGAGCGCATTCTTTCAATTCCTGCTTCCAGGCTTGTATTGATTGAAGCCGCTTCGCTATAATTTGAAGGCGGTCTTCAATCCATCGATAACAAACTGGATCGACAAAGCGGCCAGCAACATGCCGAGCAGTCTGGAAATCACCGTGGTCACCGAAGGCGCGAGATATCTGGCCGCCGCACCTGAAATAATAAACAACACCAGCGCTATCAGCACGACCACCGCCATGGTCGCGATGATCAGTGCCTGCGCGATCCAGTCGTCATGGTGCTCGCTCATCAACAACATGATGGTTGCAATGGCGCCGGGGCCGGCGATAAAC
>JAGRHW010000503.1 GCA_020444765.1 Gammaproteobacteria bacterium
CGACGACAGGCTCGCACCGCCACGATCGGCGCGGAACTCGCGCTGCCTCGAAAACCAGGCAGCGATAAAACTCGCCAGGATGCCGAACACGAATTCGGCGATCATGCTGCCGAGAAAATAGCCCATACCGTGACCGTGACTTTGCCCGTCACGCGACATGCCCCGGTCGATAATCATGCCGACCACCCGCGCAAAGAAAATCACGAAGGTGTTGAGTATGCCCTGAATCAGCCCCATGGCGACCATATCGCCATTGGCGACATGGCTGACTTCGTGGCCGAGTACCGCTTCGACCTCTTCACGTGACATGCTGGCCAGCAGACCGGTGCTGACCGCGACCAGTGCGTCGTTCTTGTTCATGCCCGTGGCGAAAGCGTTCGGCGTCGAACTCTGGAAAATACCGACCTCCGGCATGCCGATACCGGCTTTTTCGGCCTGCCGGTGCACGGTGTCCAGCAGCCAGCGTTCCGTGGCGTTGCCGGGTTGCTCTATGACCTGCACACCCATCGAACGCTTGGCCATCATCTTCGACATCGCCAGCGAGATAAACGATCCGGCAAAACCGAACAAGGCCGCAAACACCATTAAATTGCCGAGCTGCCCCGGCATGCCGACCATCTGGTCGAGGCCGAACAGGCGCGAAACGATGCCGAAAACGATCATCACCGCAAAGTTGGTCGCCAGGTACAAGAGAATTCGAGTCATGATTCAATCCCGTTCAAAATCCGCAAACAGCGCCGCCGCCAGCTGCGGTCGACACACAAATCCTGTCTTAAAATGGTGACCAAAACACCACCGGACAAGGTGTTTAATCTTCAACAACTGTTACAGATTGCACAGTCTGGAAGCCACGCGGCAACTTGCTGCCACGCTTGCCGCGTTCAGACAGATAAGGCTCGAGATCGTTCTGTTTGAGGCCGAGATGACGCTTGCCGGCATACAGACGCAATTGTTGTTTACGCGGCACGCAGGCGACCGCCACCATCGACTCCTTGCCTTCGCGAAATGCCTTGCCGGGGATATTGATGATTTTATCGCCTTTGCCGCGCGCCATTTCCGGCAGATCCGCCACCGGGAAGGCCAACATATTGCCGTTGCTGGCAACCGCCGCGACGATATCCGACTGCAGATCGTGCACGCGGGTCGGCGTCAGCACTTCGGCGCCGTCCGGCACGCTGAGCACGGTCTTGCCAGCCTTGGCACGGGTCTGGATATCGCCGAGCCGCACTACAAAACCGTAGCCGGCCGAAGTCGCCAGCAGATAACGGTCGTCGTCGTTGCCCATCATCACCGCGATAAAGCGCGCGCCATCGGGTGGTTTGATCTTGCCCGACAGCGGTTCGCCGAGGCTGCGCGCCGACGGCAGCGTATGCGCGGGAATGCTGTAGACCCGCCCCGTCGAATCGAGAAACATCGCATTGGCATTGCTGCGACCCAGTGCCGAACTCTGAAACTCGTCACCGGACTTGTAATTGAGTGAACCGGCGTCGAGCTCATGCCCCTTGCCGGCGCGCACCCAGCCGCGTTTGGACAGGATCACGGTAATCGCTTCGCTCGGCACCAGATCGGCCTCACTCAGCGCATGCGCGGCCTGGCGTTCGACGATCGGCGAGCGGCGTTCGTCACCGTAGGTTTCCATGTCTTCGCGCAATTCCTTTTTGATCAGGGTTTTCATCCGCCGTTCAGAGCCGAGAATCGCCTGCAATTCGTCGCGTTCCTCGATCAGCGCCTGCTGCTCGTCGCGGATTTTCATCTCTTCGAGTTTCGCCAGATGACGCAGCTTGAGTTCCAGAATCGCTTCGGCCTGAATATCGGTGATCCCGAAACGCTCCATCAGCACCGGCTTGGGTTCATCGTTGTTGCGGATGATGGCGATGACTTCATCGATATTGAGAAACGCCACCATCAGACCTTCGAGAATGTGCAGGCGCTTTTCAACCTTGTCGAGACGCCAGTTCAGCCGGCGACGCACCGTTTCGGTACGGAAATACAGCCATTCCTGCAGAATCGTCAGCAGGTTCTTGACCTGCGGGCGGCCGTTGATACCGATGATATTGAGATTGACCCGGTAGGTGCGCTCGAGATCGGTAGTCGCATACAGATGATTCATCAGCGATTCGCTATCGACGCGGTTACTGCGCGGCGTGATCACCAGCCGGGTCGGGTTTTCGTGATCGGACTCGTCGCGCAGGTCCTCGACCATCGGCAGTTTCTTGGCCTGCATCTGGGCCGCAATCTGTTCCAGCAGTCGCGAGCCGGAAACCTGATGCGGCAAGGCGGTAATGATGATATCGCCCTGCTCTTTGACATACAGCGCGCGCATCCTGACACTGCCATGGCCGGTCTGGTAGATTTTTTTCAGATCGTCCGGTGACGAGATGATTTCGGCCTCGGTCGGGTAATCCGGCCCGGGCAGGATTTCCATGATCTCTTCCAGCGTCGACTTGGGTTTTTCCAGCAGTTGAATACAGGCCTGAGTCACTTCGCGCAGATTGTG
>JAGRHW010000504.1 GCA_020444765.1 Gammaproteobacteria bacterium
ACAACTTTCAAACAACCACTTCGTCATCCCCGAGTGTTTTAGTCGGGGATCCAGTGTCGCCACCAGACAGTCCGCTGCTGGATTCCCGCCTGCGCGGGAATGACGGATAAAACGACACGTTTCAAGGCAACCACTTCGTCATCCCCGAGTGCTTTAGTCGGGGATCCAGTGTCTTCACCGGACAGTCCGCTGCTGGATTCCCGCCTGCGCGGGAATAACGGCGGAACGATATATTCCAATAACCACTTCGTCATCCCCGAGTGCTTTAGTCGGGGATCCAGTGTCGCCACCAGACAGTCCGCCGCTGGATTCCCGCCTGCGCGGGAATGACGGGTTATGTGCTGGTTCCGGCTTACAAGCCGCGTGTCAGGAATGTGGCTTATCGCCGCGCATAAACCGCTCAAGCGCCGCCCTTGTATCGGCATCGGCCCATAGCCCCTGGCGGGTGCGGCGCCAGAGAATGTCTTCAGGCGTGCTGGCCCATTCCCTGTCCATCAGATAGCGGACCTCCGCAGCATACAGGCTGGCGCCGAAGTATTCGCCAAGATCGGTCACGGCGTTAGCCGTTTGCATGACTTCGCTGATTCTTGTGCCGAACTGCCGTGCATAGCGATGCAGGAGTTTGTCGTCCATCCACGGATATTGTTTTTGCAGCCCGTGGAAAAAAGCCGCGAAATCACCATCCGGTATATCGCCACCCGGCAGTTGCTTCTCATCGGTCCAGTCCGGTTTGTCGCAACCCAGAACCGGCAGCAATTTGTTGACGGATTTCTCCGCCAACTGCCGGTAGGCGGTGAGTTTTCCGCCAAAAATATTCAGAATCGGCGCGGCCTGATTGTTTTCTCCACGATCCAGGTCGAGCACGTATTCGCGCGTCACTTTCGACGCTTTGCCGGACTTGTCGTCAAACAGGGGACGAACACCGGAAAACGTCGCCAGCACATCGTCGGGAGTGATTTGCTGCCGGAAATACTGATTAGCCAGATCGCAAAGATAATTGATCTCGGCGTCGGTCGCCCTTACCTGGCTGGGATCGCCGCGAAACTCCTGATCGGTGGTGCCGATCAGGGTGAAATCATTTTCATAAGGGATTGCGAATCCGATACGCTGATCGGCATTCTGGAAAATATACGCGCAATCGTGGTGGAAAATTTTCGGCACGATGATATGACTACCCTGCACCAGCCTGACACCATGCCGCGCGTCATCGTGCAGAGCATCGTCGATAAAAGTCCGGACCCACGGCCCGGCGGCATTGACAATCGCACGGGCCTTGACGGCCTGACGGCCTTGCGCGGACTCCAGTGTTGCCAGCCAGCCAGCCGCCTGACGTTCGGCCCGGATGCAACGTGTATGCGTTAGAATCGTGGCGCCGCGCTCGGCGGCATCGAGGGCATTCAGGAGTGTCAGACGACTGTCCATGGTCGCGCAGTCCGCATAGGTAAACGCAATCCTGTTATCGCCTTTCAGCGCGTCACCGGCGCGATGCGTGGTGAGATCGATTTTCGCCGACGCCGGCAAACGGGTACGCTTGCCGAGGTGGTCGTACAGAAACAGACCGATCCGGATCATCCAGGCCGGGCGCAAGTGCCGGGCATGTGGTAAAACAAACGTCATCGGCCAGATCAGGTGTGGCGCTATGTCCATCAGCACTTCGCGTTCGCTGAGCGCTTCGCGGACCATCGAGAATTCGTAGTTCTCCAGATAGCGCAGGCCGCCATGAATCAGTTTGGTGCTGTTCGAGGAGGTATGCGAGGCAATATCGTCCTTCTCGCAGAGCAGCACCCGCAGGCCACGGCCAGCCGCGTCACGCGCAATACCGCAACCGTTGATCCCCCCGCCCACGACGAGTATGTCGACTTCCTGTACAAAATCATTCATGCGATTTGGATTTGCTTCAGGCTCTCCGTTTTAAACAGACTCTTAGACCCATCGGAATACAAAGACGAAAAAAAGCAACGATAGCGCCAGCGCCCCCCATAAGGGCGTACCCATTGCCGCCAGCCAGCCTAGATGAATAAAGGCGCTGCCGAGCAGGCTGATAAACAGGCGATCGCCGCGCGTGGTATCCAGCCCGAGCACGCCATGACGCGGGCCGCCACCGGGATCGGCGCGCTCCCAAATACTCATCACGATCAATGCCAAAACGATAAACATAAAGAATGCGGCGGTCGGCCAGGTCCAGGCCATCCACGATAAACCGCTAAACATAAGCGCCTCCCAAAATCAGTTCAGGCCTACACCCTGCCGAGTGCAAACCCTTTGGCGATATAGTTGCGCACGAACCAGATGACGATCGCGCCGGGGATGATCGTCAGGGCGCCGGCCGCCGCCAGCAGGCCAAGCTCATAACCGGAAGAACTCGCTGTACGGGTCATGGTTGCAGCAATCGGTTTGGCGGCGACCGAGGTCAGGGTTTTCGCCAGCAGTAATTCGACCCAGGAAAACATAAAGCAGAAAAACGCCGCGACCCCTATGCCCGAGGTGATCGTCG
>JAGRHW010000505.1 GCA_020444765.1 Gammaproteobacteria bacterium
TGGCAGGTAAATCAAAGGTTTGGTGTGTTGTTGACGCATAGACATCTATCCTGGTTGAAAAACCGATTTGCTTGTAACCAGGCGAGCTTGAGACTTTTACCGTTCATCTGCGATGATCTGGTTCTCAAATTTTCAATGAATCAAGCATTTATCCGCAGTTTCATTGCCTGCTTAACAAATCCGGTCGGCGCTTCAGGCGGGATCGTCCAGTGTCTTCAACAAGGATGCCACGCGCTTCCGGTTGACGCCGAAATCGCTGTAGCCGAGGCGTGAGGCGCTGCGGATCTGCAGCGTGTCGCCGGCCGGGTCGAGCAGCAGCTCCAGATCGTCGATAAAGCCCAGCAGGCGGCTGCGATATTCGGCGTGCAGATAGTCGTCCCGGCTTACGACGAGCCGCGCGTTGCCGGCAGCCAGAATGGCTTGCCGCAGTTTGACAAAGGCGTTTTTCGCATCGCCCGGGATCGCGGCAATCGCATGCCCCGGGTCGTCGTCCATGCTGCTGACGCAATTGGGTGAGGCCGGGCATTCGGCAAGCCGTCCGCCGCCGGCATATAAGGTATCCGGCGGCGGGCTGGCCTTTTTGATTCCCCAGCGCGCCAGAAGAAACAGCAGAACCAGCGCTATCAGCACGGAAATCCACAGCTTCATGGCGCTTCTCCGGTAACGAAACGTTACGGGCTCAAACGGTCGATCTGCCAGCTGCCGTCGGCCTGCCTGAGATAGCGGAAGCGGTCATGCAGGCGACTTGCCCGGCCTTGCCAGAATTCAAAATTTTCCGCCTTTAATAGGTAACCGCCCCAATGCGGCGGGCAGGGCACCTGGCCATCTGGAAACTGTTTGTGCAAGGCCTGCACCTTGTCTTCCAGCACCTGCCGGTTGGCGACAGGCCGGGACTGCTCGGAGGCGGCCGCGCTGAAGCGGCTTTCTTCCGGGCGTGAGTGAAAGTATTTGGCCGATTCGGCGTCTTCGATATCGCTGACGGTGCCGGTGATACGCACCTGCCGCTCCAGTTGTCGCCAGTAAAACAGCAGGCACGCCTTGGGCGTGTGCGCCAGCTCCTCGCCTTTGGGACTGTGTTTGTTGGTAAACCAGACGAAGCCCTGATCGCTGAATTCCTTCAGCAGCACGACCCGCGCCTGTGGCCAGCCATCGGGAGTTACGGTTGCCAGCGTCATGGCGGTGGTATCGATGATGCCGGCCTCAAAGGCCATATTCATCCAGTCGTCGAAGAGTTCGTGCGGATTCGCCTTGAGGTCACTGCGCGACAGACTCAGGGCGCCATAGTCGCGCCGCTCGGCATGCAGATCTTTGCTCATGATGGGTTTTCCTTTTGGTTGATTCTGAATCCCGCCACCGCCAGCAGCCCCCAGCCGAACAGAAAAGCAATACCGCCGAGTGGTGTGATAGCGCCCAGCCAGCGCATTTGCGTCAGGGCCAGCGTGTACAGGCTGCCGGAAAACAACAGGACGCCGGACAAAAAACACAGGCCGGCAAGTTTCGGCAGGTTTTTCGATGGTGTCAGAGCACTCGCCAATCCGGTTATAATCAGCGCTATTGCGTGAATGATATGGTACTGAAAAGCGGTCTGGTACCAGGCCATTTGTTGCTCGCTGAAATGGCTTTTGAGGCCATGTGCGCCAAACGCGCCGAGCATCACCGCCAGCATGGCGAGCAAGGCGCCGACGCCGATCCAGCGGCCGGCTGTGGTCGTCTGCAAATGTTCTTTTGTCATGCCATGCATGCTATCACAGCGCGTTCTGAAAACAGATTGAGGAGTAGCAATAATGCCATCGTTTGATATCGTTTCCGAAGTGGATCAGCACGAACTGGTCAATGCCGTCGATCACGCCAACCGTGAAATCGGCAACCGCTTCGATTTCAAGGGCAGCAGCGCAAAGATCGAACTCAAGGACGCCACCCTGACGCTGATCGCCGACAGCGAATTCCAAATCCGCCAGATGCAACCCATTCTTTACCAGAAACTCACCGCGCGTAAGATCGATGTCGCCTGTCTGGAGGAAGGCGAGATTCTTGAAGTCGGCAAGGGCGCACGCCAGGTCACGCTGGTGCGACAGGGCATAGAAGCCGATCTGGCACGTAAGATCGTCAAGCTGATCAAGGAATCCAAACTCAAGGTACAGGCCGCCGTACAGGGCGAGCAACTACGCGTAAGCGGAAAAAAACGCGACGACCTACAACAGGTGATGAGCATGCTGAAGCAGGCTGAACTGGGGCTGCCGTTGCAGTATCAGAATTTTCGGGATTGACGCCTGCCAAAGCATTCAGGGATGACGAAGTGGAGGTTTAACGCATTGCTTCGTCCGTCATTCCCGCGCAGGCGGGAATCCAGCCGTGGACTATCCGGGTGAGGCACTGGATCCCCGACTAAAACATTCGGGGATGACAACGTGGAGGTTTGGAACGCATTACTTCGTCCGTCATTCCCGCGCAGGCGGGAATCCAGCTGCGGACTATCCGATGGTGGTGCTGG
>JAGRHW010000506.1 GCA_020444765.1 Gammaproteobacteria bacterium
CTCGAATCCCTCTGCCAAGGAGTCGTCATCCCCGAGCGCTTTTGTCGGGGATACAGCATCACTACCGGACAGCCCGCAGCTGGATTCCCTCCTGCGAGGGAATGACGGGTTACCCGCCTACTCTATAGCGTCACTTATTTAAAGCTGCAGTGGACAAAAGATTCAAGACTGGCTTTAAGCACCCGCCGCCTGCATGGCCGCCGGCAGGCGTTCAAGCAGGGTTTCCATCTCGTCGTCGGTGCCGATAGAGACTCGCAGATACTGCTCGATACCGGGCTTGTTGAAATGACGGACCAGGATGCCGGCTGCTTTCAGTGAGCGATAGAGCGCTTCGCCGCTGAACCGCGGGTGTCTGGCAAAGACAAAATTTGCCTGCGACGGCACGACCTCGAAGCCCAGACCCTGTAGCCCCTTGGCGGTCCTTTCCCGGGTTTCGATAATCTTACGGCGGATATTGTTGAAATAGATGGCATCCTGCATCGCCTCGGTGGCGGCAACCTGGGCCAGGCGGTCCAGCGGATAGGAGTTAAACGAGTCCTTGACTCGCTCCAAGGCCTCGATCAGGCCCACATCTCCCAGCGCATAACCGACGCGCATGCCGGCCAGTGAACGGGATTTGGAAAACGTCTGGATAACCAGCAGATTGGGGTACAAACCGACCAGCGATGCGGCCGATTCTCCGCCAAAATCGATATATGCCTCGTCCACCACAACCACCGACGCAGTATTGCGCTTGAGCAGGGATTCTATATCGCCCAGCGCGATCAGCCGGCCTGTCGGTGCATTCGGGTTGGGAAAAATAATTCCCCCGGAGTCATCTGCATAATCGGCAAGATCAATTGAAAAATCGTCGTTGAGGGCGATTTTTTTGGCCTCGATACCAAACAGATTGCAGTAAACCGGATAAAAACTGTAGGAAATTTCCGGAAACTGGATCGCTGGCTTGCCGGTAAAAAAAGCCATAAAGGCAAACGCGAGCACTTCATCGGAGCCGTTACCGACAAACACATTATTAGTCCCCATGCCGAATGCCGAGGCGATCGAGCGCCTCAATGTCAGTGCCTGCGGGTCCGGATACAAGCGCAAGGACTCGTTGACCGAGGCTTGCACCTGACGCAAGACTTTCGGTGACGGCGGGTAAGGGTTCTCGTTGGTGTTCAGCTTGATGTATTGCTGGTCTTGCGGCTGCTCGCCCGGCACATACGGTTGTAGGCTGTTGACCAGCTCGCTCCAGTAGTTATTCATATCAGTTCCTGATGTCCGGCAACAAGCGGACAAAGTTCGCAGGAAGCAAACTCTTCCACGCTTTTACGGATAGTAAGGGGACAAAAAACGGAGTTTTGTATTTTTTTGATGATAAAACAAAATCCTGAGACTTGCCGGAAGTTTGCCGCTGCGCCGCAAAGCCGATCGGCGGTCTATCCTGCTTCAGCTTGCAATAAGGCTGGAGAACCGCGGTATCGCATGTGAGAATAAGCGTTTCCCAGCTTGTATTCGCGGTTTGATTGCACAGACTATGTCTTACCCAAAGAATAAGATTTGCGCCGTTGTACTGGCCGGTGGCATGGGCCGCAGGCTGGGCGGTTTCGATAAAGGTCTGCTGAAAAAAAACGGCAGGCCGTTTGTCGCGCATATCATCGATCAGCTTGCGCCACAAACCGGCGAGCTGCTGATCAACGCCAACCGCAATCAATCCGTTTATGCCAAGTGGGGCCGCGTCATCGCGGACGAGTTGAGCGGTTATCAAGGCCCGCTGGCAGGCATGTCTACAGCAATGCAACATTGTAGCGGCGACTGGATTGTCAGTGCTCCCTGCGACAGCATTGTTATCGCGCCCGATTATGTGGAACGCCTCTATCAGGCCGCGGCAGACAAGGCCAGCCCGATTGCCGTAGCCTTCGACGGCGAGCGCTTGCAACCGGTGCATGCGCTGATCCACCGTTCCCTGCTGGAAAGCCTGGGCGACTATCTGCAAAGCGGCGAACGGAAAATCGACCGCTGGTACGCACTGCACGACTTTGCCAAAGTGGATTTCAGCGACTGGCCGACCACGTTCCGCAACGTCAATACCCCGCAGGACAAACTGGAGCTCGACGTCGAATGATTTACAAGGGCATCCCGGTACTGGGTTTTGCGGCCTGGAGCGGCACCGGCAAAACCACCTTGTTGACCCGCATCATTCCACTGTTGAATGAACGGGGCTACCGGCTTGGCATAATCAAACACGTGCATCATGCCTTCGATATCGACAAGCCCGGCAAGGACACCTACCGCTTGCGCAAGTCCGGCGCCAGTCAGATTATTGCGGCTTCACGGCACCGGCTGGCCTTTATCCGCGAACTGGAAGACCTTCTGGAAGAACCGTCGCTGCAGGACGCGCTCGATACCCTGCATACCGACGAGCTCGATCTGATTCTGGTCGAAGGCTACAAGCATCAGCCGATCGCCAAGATCGAACTCTACCGGCCGGTGCTGGCCTATCCCT
>JAGRHW010000507.1 GCA_020444765.1 Gammaproteobacteria bacterium
CCCGCGTATAGGCATACAGCATATAAGGTGCGGTGTTACCCTCGAAGCTCAGCATGCTGTCGAAGTTGAAAATATAATCACTGATTCGGTTTTTGCTGAGATCGGCATATTTGACCGAACCGATGCCGACCGCATGGGCGATCTCCTTCAGAGTCTCTGCATCGAGTTCGGGGCTTTTCTCCCGCACCAGCCGGTCGGCCCGCTCTTCGGCCTCGTTGAGCAGATCGATCAGCTTGACCGTACCGCCATCGCGGGTTTTGAACGGTTTGCCATCAGGGCCGTTCATGGTGCCGAACCCCATATGCTCAAGACTCAGACCGTCGGGCGCATAGCCCATTTTGCGCGCCACCGCGTAGATCTGGCGGAAATGCAACTCCTGACGCTGATCGACAAAATACAAGACGCGATCGGCCTTGAGCGTTTCGGCGCGGTAGCGCACGGCGGCCAGATCGGTTGTCGCATAGAGGTATCCGCCGTCGGCTTTTTGCACGATAACCGGCAGCACTTTATCTTCTGAATTACGAAATTCTTCCAGAAACACGCATTGCGCGCCCTGATCCTCGGTCAGTAACCCGGCCGTGTCCAGATCCAGCAACACCTGCGGCAACATGGCGTTATAGGCGCTTTCGCCCATCACGTCGCCGCGTGTCAGGCTGACATCGAGCTTGTCATAGATCGTTTGGCAATGACTCAGCGACACCTCGTTGAACTCGCGCCAGAGCCGGTTGCAGTGTTCATCGCCGGACTGCAGCGCCACCACCAGTTCCCGGGCGTGCCTGGCAAAATCTTCGGATTCATCGAAGCGTTTTTTCGCGGCACGGTAAAACGACTCCAGATCGGCCAGGTCGACCATATCCCCCTGCGCCACCCGCTGTTCTTCCAGATAGGCCAGCAGCATACCGAATTGCGTGCCCCAGTCGCCGACATGGTTTTGCCGGATGACCTTGTGCCCGAGAAATTCCAGGGTGCGCACCACGGCATCGCCGATGATCGTCGAACGCAGGTGCCCGACGTGCATTTCCTTGGCAAGATTGGGCGAGGAATAATCGACCACCACGGTTTCCGCTCCCAGCTCGGGCACGCCCAGCCGTGGCGCGTGCAGAACCGCGCTGATACGCCCGGCCAGCCAGCCGTGATCGATATAAAAATTGATAAAACCGGGGCCGGCGATTTCCGTTCGCGAGAGAAAATCCGCCGCCGGCAGTCGCGCTACGATCTCCGCGGCCAGATCACGCGGCTTCATGCCCGCCGCCTTGGCGCAGACCATGGCGATATTACTCGCCACATCGCCATGGGATTTATCGCGGGTCCGCTCGATGGAAATCTTCGGTGCGAAGTCGTCGGGCAGCACGCCCGCCTGCTTCAGTTGAGCGATTGCGGATTCAATCAGGCCTTGCGCCAGCGCTTTCATCGGTTACAGCTTACCCTGCAAAAAAACAGAAACGGATTGTAGTGGATTTACCGGCCGATTGCTGCCTCACGGCCTAATCGGCAGTCGGGATCGCGGCGGATTCAGCCCGCCTGGTTAAAAATCTCCGCCAGTCCGTCGACATCAAGATATTTTTTGTTCATGGCGCCGCTCAGCACTCTGGCCGGTTTTTGCGGTTCGCCAAGGCTGTCGAGCACCAGGGCCGCGCCGGGAAACGCCTCGTGCGCGGTATAGTCGTTTACCGTGATCACGGTTTTGAGACCGGCCGCCAGTGCCGACTGCAGGCCATTGACCGAATCCTCGAAGGCGAGACACTGGGACGGCGTCAAACCAAGCTGCTCCATTGCCAGCAAATACACATCAGGCGCGGGTTTTTTCTGCTCGACCATATCGCCGGCGGCCATCACCGCAAACCAGTCCAGCGCTTCGGCACCAAGCGTCATCTCGATCAGGCAGGCGACGTTTTCCTCGGTGGTGGTGGTAGCGATACCGAGCGTGATGCCCCGCTCACGCGCCTCCTGAAGCAGCCGCGCCACGCCCGGCCGCAGGGGAATCTCACCCTCTTGCAGCAGACTGATGTAATGCTCGGTTTTGGCCCGGTGCAGTTCCGCTACATAGGCCGGCAGATCATCCAGCTCGGGCAATGCCGGTTCATGCTGCTCGATAAAATACAGCATGCGCTCCTTGCCGCCGGTCACCGACAACAGATCGCCGTACAAGACTTCATCCCAATGCCAGTCTAGACCCGCGTCCTTGAAAGCTTTATTGAAGGCGACCCGGTGGCCGTCCCGTTCGGTATCGGCCAGGGTGCCGTCGACATCGAATAACAGTGCCTTGGGCAGGCTCATGGTATCTCTCCTTCTGGTTTGGAATCAGGTGTCCGGATGGGTTTTCAGATACAGCATCGCTCCCCAGAGCAAAGTATTGAAAACACCGATAAACAGCATCAGGCCATCGGTCAGCGGCGAACCACCGGTCGGTACGAACACGATCAGCAGCGCAATGCCGACCGTAAAAAGGATACTGAAACCCGTCGCGAACCAGAGCAATCCGCG
>JAGRHW010000508.1 GCA_020444765.1 Gammaproteobacteria bacterium
CGTTTGAAAGCTTAGTCAAAAACGCCGGTTTTGCACGCAGAGCCTGCGAAATCGCGGTCGACCGGGCGGGCCACCAAGCTTGTAATAGATTGCGCGGCGGCTGATGCGGTCTTGAACAGATTTACTGATGAGAACAGCAGCGATTATTCAACCTCCAGTTCCTTGACGCGTAACTCATCGCCACCGCCGGATTGCAACTGATAGCCGCCGCACAGCGGGCACGGTGCGTGACGGCTGTCGAGGGTTACGGTTTTTGCGCATGACATGCACCAGCTGCTGGCCGGGATCTCGAGAATTTCGAGTCTTGCCTGATCTGCCAGGGTGTTTTTACACACCACATCAAAACAGAAACGCAAGGCCTCGATCTCGACACCGGCAAAGCTGCCGACTTCCAGCCAGACGGTTTTTACCTTGCTGTAGCCCTGGGCCGCAGCCTGTTCCTCCAGGATTTGCAGTATTCCTTCGCAGAGCGACATTTCATGCATATCAAGAGTTCCTGGCTTGGCTTATATGAATTTAAATTGATAATCGACGCAAGGATCGATGAGCTGGATCAAAAATGCGGCCTGCTCCGACAACGTGGTTTGCGGCTGGTTGACGAGACTGGCGAGCATTCTTGCGGCAATGCCCTGCGGATGAAAATTCCACTCGGTGGGTGCCAGAATCCGGTAGTGGTCGATTCGCTCGCGGTCGACGCCGACACAGTGTACCAGGCGTCCACGGACGGCTTCGAGTTGTGACAGGCCGACCGGCTCTTCGGGCAGTTTGGAGCGGAACAGACTGGCGCCGGCCAGCTGGGCGTCGATGGTATTGATCATCTGCAGCAGATCAACGACCCGTGCCAGCATTCGTGGATAGGCGCCGAGGCCGTATTGCCGGATGACGTCCTGCGACAGGGGGTGAAACTTTTGCCGCGCAAACGGGCCGGTTTCGTAGCACACGCCTTGTAATTGCGGGCGGGCGATAAAACTCGCGCTGCGCCGGTCATAGAGACGAAAATGCAGCTCATCGAATGACAACTCCGGTAGTGCAGGCAGCGCCATGTCGCCGAGTTTTTCCAGGCCACGTTCGACAATGCCATCCAGCAGTTTCCGGACGAAACAATGAGCCGGGAAACGCTCTTCCTGCAGGCTGAAATCGCGGTCCGAAAATAAAAATTCCAGCAATGAATATTTCAACTCGAACCAGCTTGTCGCGAAATCCTCGGCAAACGACGGCCGGTTTTTTTTCAGGCCGGGAATGACCGTCAGCTGCCGGTCCGGGTTGGCCAGTGCCAGCAACAGTTGCAGGGATTGATTGAATGACGCGAATGTCGTTACCTCGGCGGACTGGCCGATCAGCTTTGGCCAGTCGGTCAGAATCCGCCACAAATGCTCGCGGATGCCTTCCAGCGCGATAAGAATCTCGCGTTTCTGTTCGACATCGATACCCGGTGTGCAGGCCAGGGCATTTTCGACCGCGCGGACCGCAGCGACCGATTGGGCCTGCGCGCAGATATTGAAAAGCAGGGGAATCGCGTGCAGCGTTTCATCAATGGTTTTGCCTTCGAATATCCGGCTGGCCTCCAAGGGTCGACCGGAGTTAATGCTGACATTGAAGTTCTCACCATGCGGCAAAAGCGCGATCGATAACATGCCTTCCGGATGTGGGTGGTTTGTCTGGTCACGCATCACGGGCCCTGCGTGCAAAAGCGCGGAACAGGTCCCGGCGGCTCGGGGCATCTGAAACCCGAGAGGGTTCTTTGTCGGGTTTTTCAGTCATCAGTGAGTGGATGATGGTGTCAGCGACGCGGACAGCCTGTTCATGGGAGTCGAATTCGAACATCGGGGTAAACAGCGGGCAGGATTCATACCGACCCAATTGCTCATCGCTGGCGCTGGTGAATTCATAGCGGCCGGCGGGAAAATCCCGCTCGTGCACCTCGCCGTCGCTGCTCGCTTCGGCGTTTTGCGGAAACAGGATCAGGCTCATGAACCAGGGAGTGATCAGTACGCAAAGCAGGCCTTCTTGCAGCGTCCGAAAGCCGGTCGCCTCCACACGTAATGCCGGGTTGACGACCGACATGCCTGCCATATGCAAATCGAGAATATCGTTGAAATGCGCTTCGAGAGCTTGTTTTATCGCGTTTTTCGTCATTGCAGATTGACCGTCGGAGTCCACCGGATGCCTTGGGATAGAGATCAATTTTATATTTTACCACCGGAACGGCTCGCCGGGATTTGATATTTGGCGATAGACCTTGTCAGTACAGCCTTGCCACATTGTATCGGGGCGGCGTTGCGCCCGCACATAGTGCTTTTTCGGTTCGGCTCCTGAACCAGCGGTTCGATAATGAAAGGGCTTTCGCTTGATCGCGCAGGTGGTGCTCAGTAGCTTGATTAATGACAAAAAACTTTTTTATCGTGTGTTTTATTGTAGTGCTTAAGTTGTATTATTTTGATATAAAGTCGTTAAAATTATAAGGCTGTAACGG
>JAGRHW010000509.1 GCA_020444765.1 Gammaproteobacteria bacterium
GGATGACGTTTCTCCTGACAAAGGCCGCCTGTTTAGAGCAAACAACACGGTTCGTCTCAACCAATAAAATGCTTGCTGGCAGCGGCCGAGGGAATGTGGCAAACTGCGCCTCCTTCAAGCAATGCCAACTTTTTTGCCTTTCAAATGTCTATAACGACTAGCAAATGACCGCAATACGGAATTGCCCAAAAACGGCTTAAAACAGGCTGCCTGGTTTGTACTGACAAATCCCGTACGGCCTATAGTAATAATAATTTTTTTAAGGTTTAATCGGCGACTACGCGATGAGCGACCGTGTTCCGCAAATCAGGGCCGAGACAGTGGTATATAAAGAAAATGTCAAACCCCCAATCCTGTAAAAGCTTTCGCAACGAAGGCCTGTGGCTGCCACAAAATGGCGAAATCCTGACCGACGGCACGCGACGAGAGATTGAAGGTAAGCCGTATATCTGGTTCGACGGCTGCTGGATTCATTACTATGAGCCGCCACCGAATACCCTGGAAAACAAAAAATCGCTGATCGATCACCTGACGCGGCGTACGTTTCATCATACCGAGCCCGGCATCAACACCCCCGGAGACCGTCTCCAGAGCGCTCGCTCCGCATACGAGAAAGAAACCGATCCGAAGCGCAAACGCGTCAATGCCGCCATGCTGGCGGGTGCCTTGTTCAACCACGCCACGGATATTTTTACCGCTATTGTGGAGCTTGAGGCTAAAGGCGTCGGTATCAGCCGCAGCAACGAGCTGATGAAAGAATGCGGCGCCTGCTTCAAGGAAGCCCTGGAGCTTGGCAAGCAGGTAAAACACTACAGTGGCGAGGAAGGTATTGACGAACTGTGGGGAGAGCCGTTCAGGGCTTTTACAATCTCAGTCGAGCAGTTCTACACATCCCGGTATATCAAGATTGCCCAGACCTGGCATAACATCGATCGTATCGTTGATATTCTCAAGGAAACCTTCTCCGGGTTTGTATTTTTCGAGGCACTGGAAAGCCAGATTCATTGTTTCGCCAACGCGGCAAAGCGGGAGAGCGAGACCATGAAAAGTGATGAACATATTTTCCAGGTCTGGCCGGAATTTATCGCTACCGGGGAAAACCTGGAAAACTTCCACCCACCTATTCCCGAGCCGGCCAGCAACAGCCTGTGTTATGCCCTGGGAGAGGCGCACGACCTGATCAAGCAGGGCAAAAACCTGATCAACTGGATTGCCAGTGCGCGCGTGCCCATGCCCAAGAGCACCAGTGCCTATGGAGAACTTTGCGCCGACTTCAGGGTCCGGCTGCAACACTGCTATAATAAGCAGGACTGAGCTGTTCACACCGGCGCTCTGCTCACCGGAACAGTAATCCTCCGATACCGGACCCAGCCTGCAAAGCAGATTCGAGGACCTTCCAACGTGTTACCCGTGCCCTCCTTACAGCCATCCACGTCGCGTTTTGTGATCGTTTCGGCGGCGATCGTCATCGTGATTGCCGGCCTCAAGGCGGCCGACGATATGGTGGTGCCGTTTATCCTGTCGGTATTTATCGCTGTTATCAGTGCACCGCCGCTGTTCTGGATGACCCGCCGCGGTGTGCCGTCCTGGCTGTCGATCACGATCGTTATCGGGGTTATCGTCATCGTGACGAGCGGACTCGCAGTACTTGTCAGCTCTTCGGTGAACGGCTTTACCAAAGCACTGCCGGTATACCGTGAACGTATCACCACGGAACTGTCCGGGCTGTTTACCTGGCTGGCCGACAAGGGTGTGGATCTGACCGCCTCCTGGCTGGCGCAATACTTCGATCCGGGCATGGCCATGCAACTGGTCGCCAATACCCTGAGCGGCTTTGGTAATGTACTGACCAACAGCTTCCTGATCCTGCTGACGGTGATTTTTATCCTGACCGAAGCGGCCTCTTTTCCATCGAAACTCAGCCATATGTCACGTGATCCGCTACGGACCATGGAACGCTTTGAGCATTTTACCGACACCGTCAAACGCTATATGGCGATCAAATCCGTCATGAGTCTGCTGACCGGTATTTCCATAGCAATCTGGCTGGCGATCATTGGTGTGGACTTTCCGATACTTTGGGGACTGATCGCGTTTTTTCTCAATTTTGTGCCCAATATCGGTTCGATCATTGCCGCGGTACCGGCCGTGTTGCTGGCCTTTGTACAGCTCGGCACTACCTCGGCCGTGCTGACTGCCGCCGGTTATGTCGCCATGAACACGATTATCGGCAATATTCTGGAGCCGCGCTACATGGGCCGCGGACTGGGTTTGTCGACGCTGGTAGTCTTTCTGTCCCTGGTCTTTTGGGGCTGGGTTTTGGGGCCGGTCGGCATGTTGCTCTCCGTGCCGTTAACCAGCGTATGTAAAATCTGGATGGAAACCACCACAGGCGGCAGCAAACTGGCGATTTTGCTGGGGCCCGGCAGGCCCAAAAGCCGATTACCGGG
>JAGRHW010000050.1 GCA_020444765.1 Gammaproteobacteria bacterium
CTTCGTCGATCAGCAGGACCACCGGTTCAGGCGATTCGAAAGCCTCCCACAGTTTGCCCTTGACGATATAGTTGGCGATGTTCTGCACCCGGTCGTCGCCGAGTTGCGAATCGCGCAAGCGTGACACCGCATCGTATTCATACAAACCCTGCTGAGCACGGGTGGTGGACTTGATATGCCACTGGATCAGGCGCAGATCGAGCGCGCGGGCGACCTGTTCGGCAAGCATGGTTTTGCCGGTGCCCGGTTCACCCTTGATCAACAGGGGGCGCTTCAGAGTGATTGCCGCATTGACCGCCATGCGCAGATCTTCAGTGGCGACGTATTCATCGGTTCCGGTAAATTTCATACAGTTTTTCCGTTCGGCTGTGTTGCTGCGGGTTTATTCCCGCAATTTGATATGCAGTTCGCCCTCGCTGACGCTGATATTTTCGATGCCATCGGCGAAGGCTTTCCAGAAGCCTTCCTCGGCGCCGAACTCGCTGACCAGATCGACATTCTTCAGGCCGCCGAGCCAGGCGTTCGGAATCGGCACGCCCCAGACGCTCACGCCTTGCAGTACCACGACCGGCCGCTGGTCACGAAACGCCAGCTCGGCGCCGGCATTGACCTTGAGTGTCTGGCCGCCGAAAAACGGAAAGTCCGGGTCGAGGTGGACCAGCAGCTTGGCGCTCGCCATCTGGTCGGCGAGGTCGATGACCAGCCGCTGCGCCAGATTGGTGTTGTTGGCGAGCAGGGCGTTGAGTTCTTTTTCCGTCAGGGTGATATCGCGTTTGGTAGGATCTTCCCGATAGGGTTCAGGGGTCAGCTCTGCCGATTCGCGAGCCTGCTCCGCGGTCAGGCCGTTGGCGTCGCGTTCCACCCTGGCGGGTTTTTTGGCCTTGAAGGTTTCACCGAGACCAATGGCGTCGAGCTTTTCCTGCAGGCGGCTTTCCTCGTTGGCGGAAAGTTCGACCGGCTCGAAGTTCTTCGGAAAAAGCTGCGTCTTGATCAACCAGAATGCGCCGCCGATCGACAGGGCGATGGTCAGCAACATCAGGCCGGCGATAGTCATGCAGCCAAGTGGTTTGCGGGCTTCAGGAGTTTCTGTGTTCATGGCTAGTCCTTGCAGAGTCGCCGAGTATAGCAACTGCGTCCCGACAGGCATATGCTCTTTGGCTATAGTATCGCTATCAGCCGTTTTATACTCGCCCTGTAATGACTGAAGAAATTACCGTTCCCGGCTCCTACGTCAAGGCCTTGCTCAGGTCGATCGAAATGCAAGGGCTTGATGTCGATGAGGTGCTGCGGTCGGTGGCGATTACCCGCGAACAAATCGACGTCAGGGAGGAGGTTCCGGCCGTCTTGCTGGGCCGGCTTCACCAGCTGGCGATGCGTGAAATGCGCGATGAATCATTCGGCATGATCAGCGCGAGCACCGTGCCGATCGGTTCTTTCCGGATGATGTGTTACGCCTGCATCCATGCGGAGAACCTCGGCGCGGCGATTCGCCGTTGCGGGGATTTTTACGAAATTCTGCGCGGTAGCGTGATCAAGCCGGTGCTGGACGACGAGACCGGTTCGGCGGTCCTGCGTTTTGCCGTGATCGACGCGCTGCCGGGACAAACAATCGGCAGCCTGCTGGATGCGGAAGAGCCGATCCGCATTCGTGCCTGGTTCTCGATGTGGCATCATTTTCTGAGCTGGCTGATCGGCCAGCGGCTCGATCTGACGGTGGCGCGATTTACATTCGAAAAACCGACTGATGCGGGCTATTACCGCAAGTTGTTTCAGTCGCCGGTAAAATTTGCCCAGCCGCTCAATGCACTGGAATTCGAGCCGCGTTATCTCGCCATGCCGCTGCTGCAGACAGAGCAGAGTCTGCGCTCTTTTCTGAAATCCCTGCCTTATCCCTTGATCGTCATGCTTGATGAAAGCGACAGCATGGCGTCCCGCGTCAGCGCGGTGCTCGGCAATGATTTCAGTCGCGAGCTGCCTTCCGCGGCCGAGGTTGCCGGCCGCCTCGGCTTGTCCGTTTCCAGTTTGCGACGGCGTTTGCTGGAGGAGGGAACCTCGTTCCGTGCGATCAAGGACGAATGCCGGCAAACGGCGGCGATGCGTTATCTCGCCTCGGAGCGGATGAGTATTCAGGATGTCGCGACGCTGACCGGTTTTCCGGAGCCGAGTACGTTTTTTCGCGCCTTTAAAAAATGGACCGGCATGACGCCGGGCGAATTCCGGAAAAACCTTGTTTGAAAAAGTAATAAAAAAGAACAAAAGACGTTTTTGAAATCAAAATTTAAATCAGTGTGTTAGAGAAATTATGAACGAAAGTGCCAGTTTTATTGCTGTGTTTTGTCATTGTTTCATCAAGGGTTTTCGAGGACACTTCGTCAAACAGGCAAGCTGTCGACAGCCGGTCGCTCGGCACGCCGTCGCGTTGTGATAATCTGCCTTGACCGGGCTCGAACAAACATAACGATGTATTACCGAGGATGAGAGGAAACTCAAATGTCTTTACCTGAGCAGTTTTCCGGGCG
This sequence comes from Gammaproteobacteria bacterium, assembly GCA_020444765.1. The sequence goes on from JAGRHW010000050.1 coordinate 2,520, forward strand.
CTTGACGCTTCCGGTCGTGTGCGCGCCGATGTTTCTGGTGTCCGGTCCGGAGATGGTGATCGAGGCTTGCAAGTCCGGCGTGGTCGGTACGTTTCCGGCGCTTAATCAGCGAGACAGCGCGGGCTTTGAGGTCTGGCTGAACGAGATACAGTCGGCGCTCGCCGAGCAGCCCGCTGCCGCGCCGTTCGGCGTCAATCTGATCGTGCATAAAACCAATCCGCGTTTGCAGGCCGATCTTGACCTGTGTATCAAATACAAGGTTCCGCTGGTGATTACCTCTCTTGGAGCCGTCACTGAGGTGGTCGATGCGGTGCATTCCTATGGCGGGCTTGTATTTCATGATGTGATCAATCTGCGGCACGCCAGAAAGGCCGCCGAGGCCGGCGTGGATGGTCTGATCGCGGTTTGCGCCGGCGCCGGCGGGCATGCCGGCAGCATGAGTCCTTTTGCCCTGCTTGGGGAAATCCGCCGCTTTTTCGACAAGACCGTATTGCTGGCGGGCAGTCTCTCCACGGGTGCGGATATCCTGGCGGCGCAGACCATGGGGGCGGACCTGGCTTATATGGGTACGCGCTTTATCAGCACGCAGGAGAGTCGCGCGGCCGATGCCTATAAACAGATGATCGTCGATGCCAAGGCCGTCGATATTGTTTACACCAGGGAAATTTCCGGCGTATTCGCCAATTTTCTGCAACCAAGTCTGGATGCCGCCGGTGTTGATCTGACGAAGCAGGCAAAAACCGGTGAGGTTGATTTCGGCGAGGAACTCAACCAGGAAGCCAAGGCCTGGAAAGATATCTGGTCGGCCGGTCAGGGCGTCGGTTCGATCGATGATGTGCCGGCGGTCAGAGAGCTGGTCGGTCGCCTGACTGAAGAATACCGGGCGGCACGCGAAAACATAATATCCAATGGAGGATTACGATGAGTTATGCAGGACAAGCTATCACTGTGCAGCCGCTGGAGCCTGGCTTGTATCAGATGCAGTTCGATCTGCCCGGCGCCAGTGTCAATACCTTCGGCGCCGCCGTGCTGGCGGAGCTGAGCGAGGCGCTGGATGTTCTGGAAAAAACCGGGGATTTGCGCGGCCTGTTGATCAGCAGCGCCAAAAAGTCATTTATTGTCGGCGCGGATATCACCGAGTTTCTCGAACGCTTTGGCAAGTCCGAAGCGGAGGTCGCGCAACTCAGTCTCGAACCGAACAAACTGTTTGCCCGGCTGGAGGATTTACCCTGCGTAACGGTTGCAGCGATCAACGGTGAAGCGCTCGGCGGTGGCTTCGAGTGTTGTCTGGCCTGTGATTACCGTGTCATGAGCAGTGCCGCGAAGGTCGGGCTTCCGGAGGTCAAGCTTGGCATTATGCCGGGCTGGGGCGGCACGATTCGTCTGCCGCGACTGATTGGTATCGACAATGCGATCGAATGGATTTGCAGCGGTTCGCCGAAGCGTCCTGAAGCGGCGCTCAAGGATGGCGCTGTCGATGCGGTTGTCGCGCCGGATAAATTGCAGGACGCCGCGCTTGGCTTGTTACGCGACGCACTGGCCGGCAGGTTTGACGTCAAACGCGCCAAAGCCAGAAAAATGCAGGCGATTCTGCTTAACGATATCGAAAAAACCATGGCTTTCGAGTCCGCCAGCGGTGTCGTCGCGGCTAAGGCCGGGCCGCATTATCCGGCGCCCTTGACGGTCATCAAAACCATCAAGGCGCATGCGGCGCTGGAGCGTGATGCGGCCATCGATGTCGAGGCCGCGGCTTTTGCCCGGCTTGCCAAGACCGATGTTGCCGCCAGCCTGGTCGGCATATTTCTCAACGATCAGTACCTCAAGCGCAAGGCCAGAGGGTTGAGCAAAGCCGCGCAACCGGTCAAAAAAGCCGCGGTGCTGGGCGCCGGTATCATGGGCGGCGGTGTCGCTTATCAATCCGCTTCCACCGGCACGCCGATCATCATGAAGGATATCAATGAGGAAGCCTTGCAGGCCGGTCTGCAGGAAGCCGACAAGTTACTCCTGAAGCAGGTCGAGCGCGGATGGATGGACGGCAAGGCGATGGCCGGCGTGCTGAACATGATCGATCCGACGCTCGCCTACGGTGATTTTTCCAGTGTCGATCTGGTCGTCGAAGCGGTGGTTGAAAACCCGAAGATCAAACGCTCGGTGCTGGCGGAGGTTGAAGCGGCGGTTGATGATAATACAATCCTGACCTCCAACACTTCGACGATTTCCATCGATCTGCTGGCGCAGGACCTCAAACGGCCGGAAAACTTCTGCGGTATGCATTTTTTTAATCCAGTGCACATTATGCCGCTGGTCGAGGTGATTCGCGGTGAAAAAACCAGCGACACCGCGATCGCGACCACGGTTGCCTATGCGCAGGCGATGAAGAAAACGCCGGTTGTGGTCAGGGATTGTCCGGGGTTTCTCGTCAACCGGATTCTGTTTCCGTATTTCGGTGGTTTTACCCGGCTTTTGCAGGATGGCGTGGACTTTCGCCGCATTGACAAAATCATGGAGAAATTCGGCTGGCCGATGGGCCCTGCCTATCTGCTCGATGTGGTCGGCATCGATACCGGCCATCATGCGGCGGCGGTCATGGCCGAAGGTTTTCCGGATCGCATGGGGCATGACGGCGACAACGCGATCGATGCCATGTATGCGGCCAAACGTTTCGGGCAGAAAACCGCGCAGGGTTTTTACCGCTATGAGACGGATAAAAAGGGCAAGCCGAAAAAGCTGCCCGATGACAGTGCTTTCGAGGTGATCAAACCGACCGTGCAGCAATCGGTCGAGCTTAGCGATCAGCAGATTATCGAACGCATGATGATTCCCCTGTGTCTGGAGACAGTACGCTGCCTGGAAGACGGCATCGTCGACAGCCCGGCCGAGGCGGACATGGGGCTGGTATACGGCATCGGCTTTCCGCCGTTTCGCGGCGGCGCCCTGCGGTATATCGACGATGTCGGCGTCGCCGGCTTCTGTGAGCTGTGCAAGCCCTATGAGTCGCTCGGGATCGCTTATCGGCCGACAGAAAAAATGCTCGCCATGGCGAAGGCCGGGGAGTCGTACTACGCTCGACACAGCGGGCAAAAGGAGATGCAGGCATGAAAATCAACGATACTGATGTGGTCATCATCGATGCCGTGCGATCACCGATGGGCCGCTCCAAGAACGGCGGCTTCGTCAACGTCCGGGCGGAAAATCTCTCGGCGGAACTGATCCGGGCGCTGCTGTTGCGAAACCCGGCGCTTGATCCGGGCCGGGTTGAGGATGTGATCTGGGGCTGCGTCAATCAGACCCTGGAGCAGGGCTTCAACGTCGCGCGCATGATCACGCTGCTGGCGGGCCTGCCGCAGGGATGTGGCGCGCAAACCGTCAGCCGGCTTTGCGGTTCATCGATGTCGGCACTGCATACGGCCGCGCAAGGCATCATGACCGGTTATGGCGATGTGTTTATCGTGGGTGGCGTGGAACATATGCAGCACGTGCCCATGCTGCATGGCCTGGATATCAACCCCGCCTTGAGCCGCCATGTCGCCAAAGCCTCGATGATGATGGGGGTGACGGCGGAGTTGCTGGGTCGCATGCACGGAATTGATCGCCGACAGCAGGATGAATTCGGCGCCCGTTCGCATCAACGGGCCCATGCGGCGATGCTGGAAGGGCGCTTCGCCAATGAAATCGTGCCGATTCAGGGCCATGACGAGCATGGTGCGGTCAAGCTGATCGAGCACGATGAGGTTATCCGGGACGGGGTTACCGCCGAGTCTCTGGCGGAATTGCCGCCGGTGTTCATGCCGAAGGTCGGTACGGTTACCGCCGGGACTTCCTCGGCGATTGCCGATGGCGCCTCGGCGATGTTGCTGATGTCGGGCGCGGCAGCGAAAGAGGCCGGTTTGACGCCGATAGCCAGGGTCAAAAGCATGGCGGTTGCCGGTTGCGATCCGTCGATCATGGGTTACGGGCCGGTGCCGGCCACCAAAAAAGCCCTGAAGCGCGCGGGCCTGACAATGCAGGACATCGGCCATGTGGAGCTCAACGAGGCGTTTGCCGCCCAGGCTTTGCCGGTGCTTAAAGATCTGGATCTGCTCGACAGAATGGACGAGGCCGTGAATCTCAACGGTGGCGCCATCGCGCTGGGTCATCCGTTCGGCTGTTCCGGTACGCGCATTTCGACGACCTTGCTCAATGTGATGCAACAAAACGACGGTCAGTTCGGTCTGGCGACGATGTGCATCGGCATGGGGCAGGGTATCAGCACGATTTTCGAGCGCTTGCAGTGATGACCCGATGCTTGAGTGGTTTTGTGAGACGATAAAACAGGCGCTTAGCTGTATTTACTATTTACAAACGGTAAAAACAGGCGGTTAATGGTATCCGGCGCTGAATCGTCTGCATTCAGCGCCTGGTACCAATGCCTGCCCAGCAGGGTTAGAGCGGGCCGAACAGCCCATTTTCAAGCAAGGGGTTTTCTATGTCAGATCAAAATGTATCCGGAACCGTAAAATGGTTTAATGATAGCAAGGGTTTCGGGTTTATCGAGCGTGAGGGAGGTGATGATGTTTTTGTGCATCACACGGCCATTAAGTCGGATGGTTTCAGATCCCTCAAAGAAGGTCAAAAAGTGACGATGGATGTAGTACAAGGGCAGAAAGGTCCGCAGGCGGAAAACGTCGTCCCGCAGTAATCAGGTATCTGAAAATCAGGGCGGACCGGTTTCCTCGGTCCGCCTGCCCTCCCGGATTGACCGCAAAGATCCGCCGGTTGGGAGGTAAGGTTTCGCTCCCTGGCGGGGATTGGCTGCCAATCCCCGGTACGGTCTGGTATTGCTGTCCCGGCCCGGCAGTTGGCTGATCGCTCACTAGAATAATCGTGTCGTCGGTGATATTGTCATTGGATAATAAATCTTAAGGTGAATTGATAATCACCATTGAAAAGATAAAAATACTTCACGGGGCATTTAGAGGGACAATAATGAATCATTCGGCAGGCACCGATCTACCCCGCTTCCGGGTAATCGACAATGAGATGGATTGCGATCATTGCGAAGCGAGGGACCGTTGTCCCGGCGCCGAGCTGGACCAGGATCAACTCAAAAAACTCAACAGTATTTCCGCCACCCGTGGCCCGTTTCAGGCGGGACAGACCATCTACAGGATGGAGGACAAATTCAAGGCCCTGTACGTCATCCAGAAAGGCGCGGTAAAGCTCGAATCCGTTTCCGAAGATGGTGTCAACATGGTGGACGGGTTCTTTTTTCTCGGTGATATGTTCGGCGTCGATGCAATCGGCGCCACTCACTACAGCAATGATGCCGTCGCGCTCGAAACCACCTGGGTCTGCGAGCTGCCCTATGAAAAACTGGAATACCTCTGCGAGCAGATCCCTGGCCTGCAGACTCGCATCTTCAAGCTGCTGGCTCATCAGATTCGTCAGATTAACAACACGATCGTGCACAACCGGTATCTGTCCGCCGAAAAGCGGGTGTTGATGTTTCTTGAAGCCTTGAGTGAAAGCAATGTCGTCAAGAAAAATAACGACGGACAGATGCAGCTGCCCATGTCAAAGGGCGATATGGCGCACTATCTGGGCCTGCGCCCGGAATCCCTGAGCCGGGCGCTCGGCAAGCTGGCAAATGAAGGCGTTATCCGTAATAACGCCAAGAAAATCGAATTACTCAGGCACCGTAAATCCTTTCAGCTGGCGTACAACAACAGGCTTTGAATCCCGCCAGGCGCATCCCCAGGATGCGCCGGTTTTTGCTCAGGCCGGTTCCCGTTCTTCCGGAGTAAATTCCGGATGGGTTGCGATAAAGTGTTTAAGCACCCGTCTGAGTTGTTGTGCGTGTTCTTCCTGACCGTTCTGAACAGCCGCTTCGATATCGTCGAGAATGATCCGCTTGATCATGGGCACACCGTCTGGTGAGTGGACCAGATAATCGCCCATTTCCGCGGCGATGACATCCGGGATGTGTTCGTGTTCGGCGATACTGAGAATTTCCTCTTCGGTGAGATCGCAAAGTCCGAGACAGTCAACAAGTGAAAGCATGGCATTCCTCCTGGTATTACCCTGTTTGTCCGGAAGCCATCGCGGTGCGATGATTTCCCGTCTCTTTGTCATTTCCCTGATTCAAGTATGCAACAAGTGCCGGAACAAGTAACTGGCAAAAATCAAAATATGCCGGTTTTTTTGTAGGGTTTTTAAAAGACGCCGCTATCCAGGCCGGCGGCCATCAGCAGGCCCAGCTCTTCGCATTGTTCGATAAAAAGTTCATTGAAGTCGCCCTTGCAGAGCAGCGGCGGTTGCACGGCGTTCCAGCGCAGGCCGGTGACGATGCGTTCAACCGCGTTGATCGTGCCGCTACCGTCCAATCCGGCCCGGACCATCAGGGCGTAGGGCAGGCCCTGCGTGTGTTCCAGGCAGGGGTAATAAATACGGTCGAAAAAATCCTTCAGCGCGCCACTCATATAGCCGAAGTTTTCGGTTGTCCCGAGTATGATCGCATCAGCCTCCAGCACATCCGTGGCGTCGGCCTTAAGCGGTTCCATGCTGTTGACCCTGATCTGCAGATCGGGATGTTGGGCGCCACGTTGCAGCGCGTCGGCCAGGGCACGGGTGTTTTCGGAAGGCTTGTGGCAAACAATCAACAGCGTTTTCGGCATACCAGGCAGGATAGCGGTTTTTTTACATTGCCCATAATATTGCAGGCGAAGCTCGAAAACACGATAAAAATTCGAAGGTTGCGGGATTTTCGGCCGCTACGGTTAACAATAAGTTTTTTGCTTTTCGCCGACCAGCGTTTAGTATTGCGCATCTTGTGAAGTCCGGCTTGGAGCCACAAGTTAATGATATTCCGGCGTATTGCTCTGGAGTCACGGCTAAACGGTAGACCAGGACATAATGATTTTCAGCTTAAAACGTAAACCAATCGTTCCGAACCAGATATCCACCATTCAGTCGCCCTTGTTTCATGGCCGAATCGGTCTGGTGGCCTGCCCGGGTGTGCGGATCGGTGGCGGAACCAATCAGAAAGTGGCGAAAAACATCAAGGCCGACATCCAGGAAATGGTCGATTGGGGCGCCAGCGGCGTTGTTACACTGGTCGAGGAGCACGAGCTGTCGATCGCCGGTGTCAGCGATTTGCCGGAGCGCCTGAAGTCAGCCGGCTTGTGGTGGCGCCATCTGCCGATGATGGACATGTATATACCCGAGGAAGACTTCGAGCATGACTGGCTGCGCGAGGGTGCGCGTATCCGCAATCTGCTGAAGCACGGCGAAAGCGTGATCATCCATTGCTATGCCGGTCTTGGCCGCACCGGTTTGCTGGCCGCCAAGCTGCTGGTGGAATTTGGCATGGAGCCGCAGGCGGCCATCGACTGGGTGCGTGAAAGCAACAAGCGCCGCATCCAGACCAAGGAACAGGCCGATTATATCCGCGGGCTGACACCGCCTTAGAGCCAGACCTCTCGTTCGTATCATCATCTTTGCAGGCCCGGGCCACTTGCAGACCGGGTCGGGGTCCATGACTTGTTTGAACAGATTCAGTTTGCCTTTTCGGTAACCGGGCCGATTCTGGTGTTGTTGCTGCTGGGCATTTATCTGCGCAAAATCGATCTGCTCGATGAGCCGTTCGTTGCCGTCGGTAACAGACTTGTATTTAATGTGACACTGCCGCTGATGCTGTTTTTCAGTGTTGCCGAGTACCCGGTGCAGGACGTGATCAACCCCGGCCTGGTGGGTTTTGGCGTGATTCTGACACTGCTTAACGTGGCCGTCCTGCTAAAGCTGTCGCCCTGGCTGGTCCAGAACGAGCGCAAGGGCGTTTTTATCCAGGGCGCGTTTCGCGGCAATATGGGCATTATCGGTCTGGCTCTGGTGCTCAACGCGTACGGTGATCAGATTCTGCCGATTGCCAGTGTGTATATCGGTGTAGTGACGGTGGTCTATAACATCGTTTCGGTCTGGCTGCTCGGCGCGCCGGGCGATGCGCATTTTCTGCGTATGCTGCGCAACCCGCTGCTGATCGGTATCGGGGCCGGGTTTGCGGTATCTCTCAGTGGTTTGGAATTGCCGGCCTTTGTGCAGCTGAGCGGTGAATATCTAAGCGGCATGACGCTGCCGCTGGCGTTGCTTTGCATCGGCGCCAGTCTCAGCTGGCAAAGTCTCAAGTCCAATACCCGCGATGTTGCGGCCGTCACATTGATCAAGCTCGTGGTGATTCCTCTGGTGATGGTGGTCGTTGCGATTCTGCTGGGCTTCCGTGGGCAGGACCTCGGTCTGCTGTTTTTGATGATGGCCGCGCCCACCGCGGCGGCAAGCTACGTGATGGCACGCCAGATGACCGCATACGGGCAAATGGCGGCCGAGATCGTGGCGGTCACCACGGCGCTCAGCCCGTTGACGATTACCCTTGGCCTGGTGGCCCTGAAATCGCTGCACTATCTGTAATCGGTTCTGCCGTGCGCCGGATTCGTCGATAAGGTCGTGAGACCGTTAGCACGATTCGCAGCGCGTGGATCAGTGCTCCTGATTTGAAAAATAACGCGCCGGGGTTTTTCCGGTAGCCTTTTTGAACATCGCGATAAAAGCGCTCTGGCTGACATAGCCGAGTTCGTCGGCGATCAGGCTGACCGGCTTTTGTTCGGCGAGCATGATCATGGCCGAGAGCAGCCGGGTTTGCTGTCGCCACTGGCCGAAGGTCATGCCGGTTTCAAGACGAAACTTGCGGGCCAGGGTGCGGCTGCTTGAGCCGGTTTGCGCGGCCCAGTCTTCAAGCGTTTTTGTATCACCGGGATTTTTCTGGATCTGATCGGTGATGAGCCGCAGTTTGCTGTCGGCCGGACAGGGCAGGTGAATCGCCGACTCCTGCATGGCGCCGATCTGTTCTATCAGCACCCGGACCAGCCGCCCCTGTTCGCCGTTTTCATCATAGAGCTTCGGAAAGGTCGAGGCCTCGCGGATCAGCTCGCGCAGCAAGGGCGTAACGCCGACCATGCTGCAGTGTTGCGGCAGTTCGATCGGCGCCGAGGGTGAGATATACACATTACTCATGCTGGTGTTGTGCATAAACCGCACTTCATGCTCGATAAAGGCCGGTATCCACACGGCGCGATGCGGCGGCACGACCCAGATGCCCTGCGCGGTGTTGGCCGTCATCAGGCCACGGTTGGCGTAAAGCAACTGGCCCCAGCCATGCGAGTGCGCCGGCAGCCGCTCACCGGATTTGCGCTGACCGATGCGGATGACCAGATCACGCGGCGTTTTTTCCAGATTGTGGATCTTGTCCTCGTGTTTATCTTTCCAGCGGGTGGTGGTGTCGAGAATTGGCCGTTTTGAGATAGAATTTGTCATTTTAGGTCATTTACGACAGAAATGAAGTACAGTAAATTATTTTCTGTCAAAACAAAATGATTTATTGCAAACCGCGCAGCATGTTATCGAAGATTAAAAATCTCTGGAACCGGCCTGAAATGTTGCTGTTTCTGCTGGCTGCCGCCATGCCCTTGTCGTTCAAGGTCTGGCAAAGCCTGCTGAATAACTTCGCGATAGAACAGGCGAATTTTACCGGCGTGGAAATCGGTATTTTGCAAAGCCTGCGTGAGATCCCCGGCTTTTTGTCGTTCGCGGTGATTTTTATCCTGTGGGTGATGCGCGAACAAAGCCTGTTATTGCTGTCGCTAATCGTTCTGGGCGTTGGCACTCTGCTGACAGGGTTTTTTCCTTCAGTCACCGGCTTGTATTTTACCACTGTGCTGATGTCGATCGGCTTTCATTACTACGAGGCGGTCAACCAATCGCTCAGCCTGCAGTGGTTCGATAAATCGAATGCCGCCTACAATATGGGCCGCATGATCGCGATCGGCTCTTTTACCTCCCTGATCGCGTTTGCCGCGGTTTATGTATCGCTCAGCTGGTTTGAGTTCCAGATGCGCACCGTTTATCTGCTCGGCGGCGGCGCCACGGTGCTGATCGGCGTCTTTTGCTGGTTGAAGTTCCCGCAATTTCCGCAGGAAGTCGAACAACGCCGGCATTTGTTTCTGCGCAAACGCTACTGGTTGTATTATGCGCTGACCTTTATGGCCGGCGCGCGGCGGCAGATCTTCGTGGTTTTCGCCGGCTTTCTGATGGTTGAAAAATTCGGTTTCGACGCCTCGGCCATCGCCATACTGTTTCTCGCCAACGGCGCGCTGAATATGTATTTTGCGCCGTTGATCGGCCGCTATATCGTACGCTGGGGCGAGCGCCGTGCGCTGACGCTGGAATATACCGGCCTGATTCTGGTGTTCGTCGCCTATGCGTTTGTCGAAAACCCCTGGATTGCCGTCGGCCTGTATCTGATCGACCATGTGCTGTTCTCCATGGCCATCGCGATCAAAACCTACTTCCAGAAAATTGCCGATCCCGCCGACATGGCGCCAACCGCCGGCATCGCCTTCACCATTAATCATATCGCCGCGGTAATCCTGCCTGCCGCCTACGGTGTGCTGTGGATTTATTCGCCATCCGCGGTCTTTCTGACCGGCGCCGGACTGTCGTTTTGCTCGCTGCTGCTGTCCCGCATGATTCCGGACCATCCGATGGAAGGCGCCGAAACAATCTGGCCGGGAGCACCGGTAGCTGTGGCTGATGGTAAAGGCGCCTCCTGAACGGCTGCTGCTTAGCGGATGAAACCCGGCGCAGATAAAATTGCGGGTGAATTTTTTATCATTGGTGGTACAATCCCCCTCCACGACGCGCCCTTAGCTCAGCTGGATAGAGCATCAGGCTTCGAACCTGACGGTCGGGAGTTCGAATCTCTCAGGGCGCGCCATTTCCTTCCCTCCCTATTCACAGACACTTCATACCCGATTCCGTTTCTGCACCGGTATCCGCGTCTAGGCCATAGCCGGATGATTTGGATAAGCATGGCGGTTCAATGGTATCTTACGGTCCTCGGCATGACTGACCATGCCCGACGGTTCAACGCTCTCGGGCTCTAATTAACATCAAACCAGGGAACTACCGATGATGCACAATCGCTTCTACCATATTGTCCTTACCGCACTGTTTCT
>JAGRHW010000510.1 GCA_020444765.1 Gammaproteobacteria bacterium
CGCGGCGCCGGCTGGACGGGCATTATTACGCCGTCCTCGGCGGAACCGAGGCCTACGGCAAGTTCGTGCCCCGGCCCTATGCGGCCCAGGCCGAGGAGATGTCGGGCGACAAGGTGATCAATCTCGGCCGGATGAACGCAGGCGTGGACGTCTATGTCGGCGATCAGACGGTGATGGACATCTGCGCCGGCGCCGCGGCGACCGTTCTGCAGGTTTCCGGTGCCCAGAACATGTCGAACCGGTTCTACGCGGTTCACCCGCGCCGCAACGACCGCTTCCTGCGGGCTTCCAACCTGCTCAAGACGATCTACCGCGAGGTGGATTTCACCGAGTTCAACTTCACCCGGCATCTGCTGAGCCGGCTCAAGGAGGTCGATGCCGACCGATTCGTCATGGTCGAACAGGAGCTCAAGGATGCCTGGGTCGCCCGGATGAAGACGCTCGTCTCCCACATCGAGAGCCCGGTGGTCCTGCTCTGGCTGGCCGATCATTCGCCGGACGAGGTGACCTCCAGCACGCTCGAGGGCAGCGACCCGCTGTTCGTCGACCGGGAGATGCTGCAAGAGGTCAGGCCCTATGCGGTCGAGATCGTGGAAGTCGTGGTTTCGCCGCAGGAGGTCGACCAGGGTTTCGCCGGGCTCGTCTTTTCCGAGATGGAGGGGCCCGCGGCCCACGGCATGCTCGGCACGCTGGCGCATGAAAAGGCGGCCGCCGCGCTCGTCCCGGTGCTGGAGGCCTTCGGCTGAACCGGGCGTCCGGTCGGCTGCACTGCCGACGACGCGCAAAGAAAAGGCCCGCCGGATCGGCGGGCCTTCCGGGTTTCTGTGCCCCCGGCGCGGGCCGGGGCCGGATCCGGGCTCAGAGCTTGCCCGTCAGCTCCGGCAGGGCCTCGAACAGATCGGCGACGAGGCCGTAGTCGGCAACCTGGAAGATCGGCGCTTCCTCATCCTTGTTGATCGCGACGATCACCTTGGAGTCCTGACATACCCGCCAGATGCTGAATGGCGCCGGAAATTCCGACTGCAATATACAACTGTGGAGCAACGACCTTACCGGTTTGCCCGACCTGCATATCGTTCGACACGAAACCGGCGTCCACCGCGGCACGCGATGCGCCAACCGCGGCACCCAGCAGGTCGGCGACCTGCTCCAGCATCTTGAAGTTGTCGCCGTTCTGCATGCCTCGGCCGCCGGAGATAACGATATCGGCGCTGGTCAGCTCCGGACGATCAGATTCAGCCTTTGTTTCGCTGATAAAGCAAGACAACCCGGCATCCTTGACGATATCCAGCGCTTCGACAGAGGCAGCACCGCCCTCCGCTGCAACCGGATCGAAAGCGGTCGGACGAACGGTAATCACCTTGATCCTGTCACTGCTTTTGACGGTCGCGATGGCATTACCGGCATAAATCGGCCGGACAAAGGTGTCGACGGACTCGACGCGGATGATATCCGATAGCTGGGCGACATCCAGCAAGGCCGCGACCCGCGGCATAAAGTCTTTGCCGGTGGTGCCGGCAGCAGCGAGGATGTGACTGTACGCCTCGCCCGTTTCGGCAACCAGCCCGGCCAGATTTTCACCCAGGAAATGGCCGTAAACAGCGTGATCGGCAAGCAACACCTTGTGCACGCCTTCGACCCTGGCCGCGGCCTCGGCGACCGCCGCGCAGTTTTCACCGGCGACCAGCATATCGATCTCGGCGCCGATGGTTTTGGCCGCGGCCAGAACGTTCAGGCTGGCCGGTTTCAAACTGCCGTTGTCATGTTCGGCAATAACAAGAGTACGCATTCAGATCACCTTTGCTTCGTTCTTCAGTTTATCGACCAGTTCAGCAACATCGGCCACCAGCACACCGGCCTGACGGGCAGCCGGCGCCTCGACCTTCAGCGTGGACAGGCGCGGCGCTATATCGACGCCCAGCTCGGCCGGGCTCGTCGTCGCGAGTGTTTTTTTCTTGGCTTTCATGATATTCGGCAAAGACGCGTAACGCGGTTCGTTGAGACGCAGGTCAGTGGTTATGACGGCGGGCAGATTCAGGGCAAGCGTCATCAGGCCCCCGTCTACTTCCCGCGTCACCTTGACCTTATCGCCTTCAAGCAGCACCTCCGAAGCAAAGGTACCCTGACTCATGCCGGTCAGCGCGGCCAGCATCTGGCCAGTCTGGTTGTTATCAGAATCGATGGACTGTTTGCCGAGAATAACCAGCGTTGGCTGCTCCTGCCCGACGACGGCCTTCAGCAGCTTGGCCGCTTCAAGCGGCTGAACCTCTTCATCCGTCTGGATATGAATACCCCGGTCGGCGCCCAGCGCCAGCGCGGTACGGATTTGCTCCTGCGCCGCCTTCGGCCCAATGGAAACCACCACCACTTCACTGGCGACATTTTTTTCTTTCAGACGAACCGCCTCTTCGACAGCGATTTCACAGAACGGATTCATTGCCATCTTG
>JAGRHW010000511.1 GCA_020444765.1 Gammaproteobacteria bacterium
ATTTCGAGAATGCGGAAGGCAATCTGGGCCTTGCCAACGCCGTGTTGCGCCACCTGAGCGAGAAGCTGCCAATCAGCCGTTGGCAACGCGATCTGACCGACTCGACCGTGCTGCGCAATCTCGGGGTCGGAGTTGCACATACGCTGATAGCCGGACAGTCGCTGCTGAAGGGTCTGTCCAAACTGGAACTGAACACCGCACGGCTCGACGACGACCTGGATCATGCCTGGGAAGTGCTTGCCGAGCCGATCCAGACCGTGATGCGCCGCTACGGTATCGAAAACCCCTACGAAAAACTCAAGGCGCTGACCCGCGGCCAGACCATAGACGCGACCACGATTCGCAATTTCGTCGCGGATCTCGATATACCGGACGAGGCCAAACAACATCTGATGGCGCTGACACCCGGCGGCTATACCGGTATTGCCGCGACACTCGCTGAACATCTGCCGGACTGAATACGATGAATATCGCCTGGCCGGATGGTATGGACAGCGCGGATTTTCTGCGCGATTACTGGCAGAAAAAACCCCTGCTGATCCGCCAGGCGTTCAAGGCTTTCGACAACCCGCTGAGCCCCGACGAACTGGCCGGTCTCGCTTGCGAAGACGGGATTCCGTCACGCTTGATCCGCGAGCTGTCCACTGATAACTGGACCTGCGAACACGGCCCTTTCGATGAAGTAACGCTGAGCGAACTGCCGGCATCGGGCTGGTCGTTGCTGGTTTCGGATATCGAAAAACACCTGCCGGAATTTATCCGCTACGTGGAGCCGTTCCGTTTTATTCCGGACTGGCGCATCGACGATCTGATGATCAGTTACGCACCGACAGGCGGTTCGGTCGGCCCGCATACCGATCAGTACGATGTGTTTCTGTTGCAGGCCAGCGGTCGTCGCGAATGGCGTTTGGGTGACCGGCCACTCAAAAATCCCGAGCTTGTGCCGGATCTGGATCTGAAAATTCTGCGCCACTTCACAGCCGGGAAAATCTCGACGCTCGAGCCCGGCGATCTGCTTTACTTGCCACCCGGAATAGCCCACCATGGCGTCTCCCTGGACAGCCGGTGCATGACCTGGTCGTTCGGCTTCAGGGCTCCGTCACTCGATGTCATGGTCGAGAGCTTCGGGCGATTTCTCGCTTCGCAGATTGCCGCCGACGTACTCTACCGTGATCCCGGACTGGTCCGACAAACCAATCCCGGTGAAATCTCAACGCAGGCAATAAAAGATTTATACAACATGCTGAAAGACACGTTCACAACCGACGAGACAATTTTTTCCAAATGGATCGGCCGCTTCCTGACCGAAACCGGCAGCACCAACTGGAGCAACGACACACCACGCGACGAAGACTGGTTGTCCCGCCTCGATAACAACAACACACTGCAACGCTGCACGCAGTCACGCCTTGCCTATATCCACGGCGACGAACGCTGCAACCTGTTCGCCAACGGCGAAATCTACAGCAGTACCCGCGAGATGGCCGAAACCCTCTGCGCGACTTATCACTACAGCGCCGAGAAAATCCGCGCACTGGCCGGCAACAGCCTGAACCGTTCCCTGCTCGATGAACTCTACGACAAAGACATCCTCTATATCGAATCCTGAGGCAGGCGGTACGGAACGGGCGCAAACCTTTTCCGTCAGACTCGCCGACTGGTCACGCGACAAAACCTCTCTGTCGCACGTTCGGTATGAAGTCTTTGTCATCGAACAATCGGTACCCATCGAACTGGAGCTGGACGAGTGGGACGAACGCTCGATACATGTGCTGGCGCAGTCCGGCGACGGACAGGTGATCGGAACCGGCCGGCTGTTGCCGGATGGCAGGATCGGCCGCATGGCGGTACTGCAAACGCACCGGCAGGACGGTGTCGGCGCGGCGATGTTACGCTTGTTGCTGGAAACCGCACAGACCCGGGGATTGACCGAGGTCAGCCTGCACGCACAGATCAGCGCGACCGGCTTTTACGAGAAGTTCGGCTTTGTCGCCGAAGGCGATGTCTTTCTCGACGCCGGTATCGAACACCGGACGATGCGCCTGAAACTGCCGGCCTGAACCTCCGGGTCTGTTGAGGATTTCAGCGATCCTTTGCAAGCGCATTGACCAACCCGCCACCGACCACCAGCAGCAAGCCGATGCCGTAAGCGGCAAGAAACGGCTCATCGAAGAAAACAATCAGATAAAACGCCGAGACGATCGGTGCAAGATAGGTGAAAGGCGCGATATACGAAGCCTCGGCCGCGCGCAAAGCGCCAATCCAGAACAGATAGGAAAAACCGTTGACCAGCACGCCATTGAGCAGAATCGCCAGCGCGGTCTGCCGGTCTGTCGGCGCGGCAAAGCCGGAAAAATACAACATTGATATAAATGAGGCGATCAGCGCCGCGAGAAAATAAATCGAGATCGCGGTCAGAGGTTTTTGCCGGATATT
>JAGRHW010000512.1 GCA_020444765.1 Gammaproteobacteria bacterium
GCAGGAGGAAATCTGGCAGGCGATTACACTGCTGAAAAACCGCCGGCAATCGATTCTGCTGATCGATAAAAATATCGATGCACTGACGGATATCGCCGACCGCCATTATATTCTGGAGAAAGGCCGCATCGCCTGGCTGGGGCCATCCGAAATTCTCAAAACAGACGCTGATATCCGCCAGCGGTTTCTCGGTATCTAGCGCCCGCCGTCCGGCTGTCTATTGCGACAGCGCCTGCAAGGCCTTGTGGCGTAACTCACGAATCGTCCGGCTGTCCAGCTGCTCCACGGCGAAATCTGCGGGTACCGCGAGTCCGCTGCCGACCAGCAATTGATAATCCTCGATACCCTCGGCAAACGCCTCCCAGCGACGGCTGCTGACCAGATGGTCCGATTGCTCGTAAACCACCGCAAAGTCCGGCCGGCGCCCGTCGAAATCGTCCCATACAGAACTGCCCGTGGAATCACTGTAGGCCCAGAAACCCACCTCGGTGGCGCCCAGCGCCCAGGCCCACCAGCCTTGCGCGCGGTAGTGTTCGAGTGCATCGGCACGTTTGGCCGGCACCGGCGGGTTGTGATAAAAACCCCAGGCCGCGTCCAGCGTGCGGAAAAAGCCGTTGAATTTTTCATCCCGAACCAAAGCCAGAATCGGCTGCCAGGAATCGATCAAGCCAGTCAGCGCCTGCAACTGCTCGGGTTTTGTCGGATAGCTGTGGGTATCGATCGGGTTTGCGTAGATGCCAACTCCGGGCAGCGTCTCGCGAATCACCGTGGCAATTTCCGCCAGCGCGGTCAAAGCCTCACCGCCCGGCTCATCGACCGGATAGAGTTCCCAATCAGTGTCGGCGTAACCCGCCGCCTGCATGATCTGGTTTATTTTTTCCAGCCAGTTTTTCAGCGCCGTCCGGCGTTCGCCACTGAGTGCCAGCTGATTTTTATTCAGCCCGAGCGGATTGTTTTCCAGCGTCCAGCCAAGATACAGGCGTACACGGCCCTGATCCTTGTAAAGCGCCAGATCGTTTTGCAGGCGCGCGAGCAAATCCTCGCGGAAATTGCCGTCCAGCTTCAGCCCGGGAATATTGACGGGGTTGACGATCCAGACATTGACATAATGGTTTTGCTGATCGCTGAGCGCTTTTTGCGGATCGCTCCAGATCGGCATGTCGTTACTATAACCCCAGACCGCGGCTTGCAGTTCAGGCGATTTGAGTTTTTTTGCGTCAAAAACGTTTATCTGCAAAGGAAAAGCATGGTTTTCATTTTGTTTTGATCGATCCCGGATAATAATTTCACCTGTGCTCTTGCCTTGCGGAAATTTTTTCAGATCGAGTTTTATCCAGAGCAGCGTCGGCCAGCCCGGCAGGATTTTCAGCGAATTGCCGCGCAGCGCCGGCAAGGGGTCGAAAGCCATTTCTCCGTCAGCCGCCAGTACGTGCTCGAGTTGCATTAGACTGTACTGTTCCTTATCGAGCCCTTTGACCTCTACATCAACCTGCTGAACGCCAACCCCTGTGCTGTAAAGCCCGATGGCGAGCGTTTCGAACTCCTTGTCCAGTCCCTCAACCTCAATGGTTTTGTTCTGGGGATTTATCCCGCCAGGCGATAACTCACCGATTGCCGGGTCCCAGGGGTCGGCGATCCAGGTCGTCAGGCTGTCAGCGGCGAATTTTTCACGCCAGACGCGCTTGCTGGCGCTGCGATCGCTGGCATTGAGTTCCAGGTTGACGCGCAGCCGTTTTGCCGAGTCATCGCGAATGTCTTCCAGCGAGCTGATCGCCAGCGGCTCTTCGGCAGGCATGCTGTTGGCAGCCGCCGGATCGGGCACAAACTCCACTTCGTCGATCTGCAGAAAGGCGCTGTTGGTATGCAGCGCCACGATTACGCGCTGACCGAGATTGCTGACCGGCACCTCCAGCCAGTAGTTGCGCTTGTCCTCCACCTTCAGGGCGCCGCGTTGCAGGTAACTGCCGGCCACGATCAGCCCGTCGCGGGTTTCGGTATACACATCGATCTGCCGCGGCAAGGCCGTATCGGCATAAAGCCCCAGACCGCTGTGAACGCGAATCTTGCCGGAGGCCGACTTTCGTTTCTTGCGCTGCAACTCGATCAGCACCGGCGTTTGACCGAACCAACCGACAGACTCCTTTTTCGTCCACATCGGCGGCGTGACCAGTTTGCCGTCGACCAGCTGGGCGGCGTCCCCGGCATCAGCATTGCCGCTGTAATTAGGCTGCGGGAGAAACCCGTTTACCATAAGCGTTTCGCGATTGTCGGATACTTTCGAGCTGAAACTGTCCAGCAATGCCAGTTTGGTCCGCTCCAGATAACGTGTACCACGATCGACGAGTTCAGCATCACACGCGCAGGTTACGCCGATCAGCAGACCACTCAGCAAGAGGTGTGTCGTGCGTCGATACATGTTCGGCAACTCCGGGATTC
>JAGRHW010000513.1 GCA_020444765.1 Gammaproteobacteria bacterium
CGTCGCGCATGGCTTCCTGGTCGTCGTTAAGCTTGTTGAGTTCGATATGCCCTTTTTGCGTGTTCCTGCGGGCGCTGTTGCCAAACATCGCCACCAGCCCGATCACCACACCCAGCGCTATCACGACTGTCACGATCTTGGCCAGAAACAGCCCGTATTCAAGAAAAAATTCCGCCACCCGGCTCTCCACTCGCCCCGCAGGGCACTTGATAAAGGATGCAAAAGTCTAGTGGGTAAAACGCCCGGTATCAAACCGGCGGGACGAATTATTGCCGGTGCCTAATAAAATAGCATTGGTGGATTTTAGGGTTGCGGGAGAAATCCCGCGGAATCGAGTCGCGGCTTTTGTTGTCAATCAGATAACAGTCGAGCTTGTCCTGATCGAGCCGGAACTTGCGGAAGTTGTTGGAAAAGATCAGCAGGCCGTCGGCGTCGAGCAGGCGCATGGCCTGGCGGATCAGCCGGACGTGGTCGCGCTGAACGTCCCAGTCCTGTTCCATGCGCGTGCTGTTGGAAAACGTCGGCGGATCGAGCAGGATCAGGTCATAGCGCGCACCCTCCGGGGGTTCGGCCAGCCAGGCAAGACAATCGGCGCGGATAAATTCATGCGGGCCGGTGTCAGCCGTATTCAGCGCAAGATTGCGCTCGGCCCAGGCCAGGTAATTGGCCGACATATCAACCGTCGTCGAGGCCACCGCGCCGCCAGTCACGGCATGTACCGTGGCGGTGCCGGTGTAGGCGAACAGATTGAGAAAGCGTTTGCCCCCGGCCGCCTTGCCGATCCATTGACGGATTTTGCGGTGATCGGCAAAAATGCCGGTGTCGAGGTAATCCGACAGATTCACCTCAAAGCGGCAGCCGTATTCCTCGATTATATGCACGTCGCCGCCACTGCCGAGTTTTTCGTACTGATTGCTGCCACTCTGGCGACGCCGCTCTTTGAGCCTGACGGCCTCCGGCGCACAGCCCAGCACACCGGGAATTTCCGCCAGCGCCGCCTGCAAACGCGCCGCCGCGAGCGCCTTGTCGACACTGGCTGGCGCACGGTATTCCTGCACGTGTACATAACGCTGGTCCGATTCGTAGACGTCGATTGCCAGCGCGTATTCCGGCAGATCGGCGTCGTACACGCGATAACAGCCGATAGCCTCTGAACGCGCCCATTTTTCCAGCGATTTGAAATTTTTTCGCAGACGGTTAGCGAACATTTCCGCCTGCAAATCGTTTTTTCGCCAGATCGACAGGGTAGATTTTTCCTGCGGCGACGCGGGATTTTGCGCGACAGGCTGATCGGCCGCCCTGCCAGACGATCCGGCAGGAATGTCGAGCCGCAGTAATTTGCAATCGATACCGCCGTTCGAGCATTTGAGCCGTGTATGTGTTTTCAGGCGCAGGCGGTGCGCAAGTTCCGGGCTGCCGGTAAAGACCCCGGCCCGCCAGCCGCCAAACACATCGCGAAACGCGCGGCCCAGCGTGGAATAGATTTTACCCGCGGCCTTGTTGTCCAGCCGTACGCCGTACGGCGGATTACACAATACCAGCCCGGGCGGCAGTTCAGACGGATAACGCAGTTGTTCGAGATTGTCCACCCGCACATCGATCAGTTGGCTAAAACCCGCGCGTGCGATGTTGGCTTTGGCAATCTCAATCACTTTGCTGGATTTGTCTGAACCGAAAATCCGGTTGCGGCAGCCTGTCAGCCCAGTCTCGAAGCGTTGCCGCGCTTCTTCACGCAGTGTCTGCCAGAGTTCCGGCTGGTGCCCTTTCCAGCCGATAAAACCAAAATAATCGCGCTGCAACTGTGGCGCGCAATCCGTCGCCATCATCGCCGCTTCGATCAGAAAAGTACCCGAACCGCACATCGGATCGCAAAAACTCCGGCCCTGCCCGGCCAGCGCCGGCCAGTCCATCGCGTACAGCAAAGCGGCGGCCAGATTCTCTTTTAAGGGCGCGATCGTGGCGGCATCGCGGTAACCGCGCCGGTGCAGACTCAGGCCGGCCAGATCGAGCGCCAGCCGCGCCTTGTTGCGGAAAACATAGACATTGATGCGAATCGACGGCTGCTCGCGATCGACGCTGGGGCGTGCGCCGCTCGCCTCGCGAAACTGGTCGACGATCGCGTCCTTGACCTTGAGAGCGCCGTATTGTGTGTGCGTGATCGCCGAATTGGCACTGAAAAAATCCACCGCCAGCGTGTCACCGACATTCATATGCCGCGACCAGTCGATCTCGCGGACCTGCTGATAGAGCTCTTCCGGCGACCCCGCGGGAAACTCCGCCAGTGGCAGCAAAACCTTGTTGGCGACTCGCGACCACAGGCAAACCCGGTAGGCCTGTTCCAGCGAGCCGGAAAAATAGGCACCGGAGCCGACCGCGCGGACATCCGTCAGACCGAGCGATACGAGTTCGGCTTCGAGTATCG
>JAGRHW010000514.1 GCA_020444765.1 Gammaproteobacteria bacterium
AGGTCAGTTGCTCGCCGATCGCCTTGTGCAGAATCGCCGCAACGACCGATGAGTCCACACCGCCGGACAGCCCGAGAATGACTTCTTCCTCACCGACCTGCTCACGAATTTTCCGGACCTGGTCATCAATGATATTGTCCGCCGTCCACAGGCCCTGACAACCGCAGATGTCGCGCACAAACCGCGTAATAATCCGCGCCCCCTGCCGCGTGTGCGTCACTTCCGGGTGAAACTGCAAGCCGTAGAAGCACCGCTCCTCGTCGGCCATGCCGGCGACCGGCGCGGACTCGGTACTGGCGATCAGTTTGAAACCGGCGGGCATTTCCTCAACGCTGTCGCCATGACTCATCCACACGTCGAGCATGCCGAAACCTTCTTCGGTCACCCGGTCCTCAATATCTTTCAGCAGCGCACTGTGACCGCGGGCGCGGACTTCCGCGTAACCGAACTCGCTGTGGCCGGTGTGATGCACCCGGCCTCCGAGTTGCGCGGCCATGGTTTGCATGCCGTAACAGATGCCGAGCACCGGCACGCCAAGCTCGAATACCGTTTCGTCGGACTTCAGGGTGTCTTGTTCCAGAACGGATTCGGGACCGCCGGAAAGAATCACGCCCGACGGCTGCCAGTCACGGATAAAGTCACCGTTGCTGTCGCAGGAATGAATCTCGCAATAAACCCCGGCTTCGCGGACACGCCGGGCGATCAGCTGGGTGAATTGCGAACCAAAATCGAGAATCAGTATCCGGTCGTTGTGTAAATCGTTCATAACACCCTGCCTCAATTAAAAACGCCGGCAATGCCGGCGTTACGACTCAATAAACCAATCTATCCAGAGCAAACGCTGCCGCCGTCAATTCATCCGGTAGTTGGGCGCTTCCTTGGTGATTTGTACATCATGGACATGACTTTCGCGCATGCCCGCCGCGGTCACCCTGACAAATTTCGCCCGGGCTTGTAATTCCTCGATACTGCCGGCTCCGCAGTATCCCATGCTGGAACGCAGGCCACCCATCAGCTGATGCACGATCGCCGTCAAGGCCCCTTTATAGGGCACACGCCCTTCGATGCCTTCCGGCACCAGTTTTTCCGCCGAATCCTCGTCGTCCTGAAAATAACGATCGCTGGAACCCTTTTGCATCGCACCGATCGAGCCCATGCCACGATACGATTTGTAGGTCCGGCCCTGATACAACTCGACTTCGCCCGGTGCTTCCTTGGTGCCGGCAAACAGACCGCCGATCATCACCGAACTCGCGCCGGAAGCGATCGCCTTGGCCAGATCGCCGGAAAAACGAATACCGCCGTCAGCGATCATCGGTATGCCGGTGCCTTTGAGCGCCTCATAAACATTGTGAATCGCGGTAATCTGCGGAACGCCAACCCCGGCCACAATACGCGTGGTACAGATCGAACCGGGACCTATGCCAACCTTGACACCATCGGCGCCGTATTCGACCAGATCGCGGGCCGCTTCGCCGGTCGCGATATTGCCGCCGATAATCTGCACATCCGGAAAATTCTGCCGTATCCAGCGGACCCGCTCCAGCACTCCTTTGGAATGACCGTGCGCAGTATCGACGACGATAACGTCGACACCGGCATTGACGAGAGCTTCAACACGCTGGTCGGTGTCGTTACCGGTACCGACCGCGGCGCCGGCGATCAGTCGCTCGCGCGAATCCTTGATGGCGTTCGGGTAATCCTGGGCCTTTTGAATATCCTTGACGGTAATCATGCCGCGCAGCTCAAACTTGTCGTTGACCACCAAAACTTTTTCGATCCGGTGCTTGTGCAACTGCTCGATGGCCATTTCGCGGCTCGCTTCTTCGGGCACCGTGACCAGTCGCTCACGAGGCGTCATAATCGATGAGACCGGAGCTTCCATGCGCGTTTCAAAACGCAGATCGCGCTTGGTGACGATCCCCACCAGATCCCGTCCGGAAACCACCGGCAAGCCCGAGATACCGTGCTTGCGGGTCAGCTCCAGCACTTCGCTGATTTTGGTTTCGGGAGAAATGGTGATGGGCTCCAGCACCACACCGCTCTCGTATTTTTTGACCTTGCGGACTTCCTTGGCCTGGGCCTCGACCGACATGTTTTTATGAATGATGCCGATGCCGCCTTCCTGCGCGAGAGCGATCGCCAGCAGTGATTCCGTTACCGTATCCATGGCCGCGGAAACCAGCGGTATATTCAAGGTCAGGTTTCGCGTCAATCTGGTTTGCAGACGGCAATCGCGCGGTAGAATCTCGGAGCGCGCGGGAGTCAGCAATACATCGTCAAAAGTCAGTGCTTCCTCGAATTTATCCATGGTTCGTCTATGTGGGGCGCCGTATCTTGGTGGAGGGACGAAATCATTCATGATCAATTCCGTGCGGTAACCGCGAATTATAAAGGTTGACGCTAATCCAGTAAACTG
>JAGRHW010000515.1 GCA_020444765.1 Gammaproteobacteria bacterium
CGAGATGCTGAAGGTTGGGCAAACCTTCAAGAAACAATACGCGCTCGATCAGCGTGTCGGCCGTCTTCATGGCTTTGATGGAGCGCTCGTATTCATACTCGTCGAAACGCGCCAGACCCCAGTCGCCGGCCATTCGGGCATGCAGAAAAAACTGGTTGATCGCGGTGAGCTGATCCTTGAGGCAAAGATTGAGTTGTTGGACGATCTGCGGATCACCTTGCATTCGGCGCTTCCTCATTGTGGGCGATTGGATAAAAGGCTGGCTATCCTGCTGGGAGTGGCTTGCCGCAAGGAGTGAGTGTACCGGCGTTTGCGGTCGATCACAATCGACGCCACCTCTTTACAGATAGATCAATCTGTGTCGATATACCCACAATTGCAATTGAAAATTATTCCCATTAATAATACTATTCTTGAACAGGCTTATAGATGAACATCAGGATCACTGGCTTATGTACGTTTGTGTATGCAACCGGGTAACCGATCATCAAATCCGTGAAGCGGCCGATCGCGGCGTCAGCTCACTCAGCGAACTCAGCCGTGAACTCAAGGTCGGTACCTGCTGCGGGAATTGTCGCGATTGCGCAAAGAATCTGCTCGACGAGGCGGCTCAGGCGCGTTGTCAGGTCATTGCCGACTGGTCCCGAACCGAGTTGTGTTGTCCGGCCTGACATCACTCGCCGGGCTACTATCGCATCGCCGCAAAAAGGAACGACGTCATTGGCAAAAGACCGAAAGCCCTTTCCAGGGCGATTATTAACGCGTTTTACTTTTCCCTGACCTCCTGCCGAACGCCTCCCGATAAGCACTTAAAGCCAAACCAGCCGCCGTCTTAATCCCGCATATGGGCATATTTTTTTTTTTTTATAAATAGCTGATCGGCAACCGCCCATAGTCACGGGAGGGACCTCGACATGCGTGAACCTCCCGCCTTATCCAGCAGCGGACTGCAACGCCGCCTGTACCTCAAACGCAGCCTGCTGCTGGCAGCGGGCGCGGTCTGGCCGGGTCTGGCGAAAAGCGCGGCCTCCACTCAGCGTGATTTACTGCTCGGCGGCGGACGTTTTCGCCCCGCGCCAAACCAGCCCATGCACTTTGTTTTGGCCTTGGCCGATCCTGCGCAGGGTCAGGTCCAGACCATCGAGACAGACTTTTTCCCGCACAGTGTGGCCTTTTCGCCAACGCGCCAGAGCCTGCTTTACAGCTTTGAAAAAATCGGTAAGGGAGCTGCCCTTATCGATCTGGATGCGAAGGCGGTCGTGAAAAACATCCCGCCGGTCAAACAACGGCTTTTTTATGGTCACGGCGCTTGCAGCGGCGACAATCAGTACTTGTTTTCGACCGAAACCTCGCCCGACGGCCAGGGCGCGATCGGCATTCGCGACCCTAAAACCCTGGAGTATCTCGGCGATTTCCCCAGCTACGGGATGAATCCGCATGAGTGCCGTCTGGTCGAAAACGACAAGGTCCTGATGGTCAGCAACGGTGGCGGCACCAGCGACAGCAGTCAACCGGGCGCCTTGTGCTATATCGATATCGCCACACAAAAACTCTTGCAGCGCGCCGAGATGCCCGACCCGCGCTTCAATACTGGCCACCTCTATCCGCTCGGCCAGCGCCAGGCCCTGGTCATCTCGGCGCCACGCCAGGGGCTGGACGAAACTCACCCCGGCACCGTCAGCGCGTTTACCGGACAAGGCTCCCTGCAACCGGCCCGGCTTCCGCCCGAACTGCAACAGGCCCTGAGCGGCGAAGCCCTGAGTATCGCCGTGATCGCCGAACGCGACCTGTTTATCGTCACCCATCCAACGCCCGGCCTGCTGAGCTTCTGGTCGATCAGCACACTGCAATACCGTGGTCATATGCCCTTACCGTACGCACGTGGAGTGGCTCTTGCCGCCGACCGCCAATCCGTCTGGATCAGCTACGGCCAGCACGCCAGCATCCGCCGGCTTGATCTCGACAGCCTGCGCCTGAGTGAACAGATAGCCGTCGCCGAGTCGGCGATAACCGGATCGCATCTGGTGAATCTGGCGTTGTTGTAGGCGTTTGCGAATCTCACCTTTATAACAGACGTTACTCCTGACAACGAATCACTTCCGTTGCCTGTAAATCCTGGGCCATTCCGTTCATTGGTAATGTTTGCCAGCGAACTTTTCTGCCACAACAAGGCCTGAGTTTTTTACAGTTAATGTTTCTTCGACCAACCCACAGCCGGGGAGCAGACCCATGCAAAACGAGCATATCGATCCGAAAGTTTACGAACTCTACGACGAGTACTGCCACACGCCGATGTCGCGCCGGGATTTTCTCAGCCGGGCCGCGGCGCTTAGCGTGGCTGGCGGGTCGGCGCTGGCGATGGCTGAGGCCTTGTTGCCGGATT
>JAGRHW010000516.1 GCA_020444765.1 Gammaproteobacteria bacterium
GGAGATGAGTGAATGGGAATTCATCACGGAGATCGCCGAACGCGCCGATTGTCTGCTGTTGCTGGACGTCAATAACATCTATGTTTCCTCGGTCAATCATTCCTTCGCGCCGCTGGATTTTATCCGCGGGGTGCCGGCCGAGCGGGTCTGGCAGATACACGTCGCCGGGCACACCACCAACGAGTCGGGCGCGATCATGATCGATACGCACGATATGCCGGTCAAGGAAGCGGTGTGGGACGTCTACCGCGAAGCGATACGCGAACTCGGTCCGGTTTCCACCATGATCGAGCGCGACGACAATATTCCCCCGCTGGCCGAGTTACTGGAGGAATTGTCCAGCGCCCGGCAAATCAGCCGGTCGGTGCTTGGCGCCACGGCGGCCGGGCAGTGATCGAGCGGATGAAGAAACGACAGGTATGAAGAAAGATCTCAAACAATTGCAGAACGAGTTTGCCGATTACCTGCTCGGCAACCGGCAGAGCCCGATTCGCGAGGACATCGTCAGCGACAGCAAGGCCGACAGCGAGGAGCGGCTCGGGTTTTACCACGATGCTTACCGGCTGCGCCTGATCGAAGTGCTGAGTCTGGACTATCCGGGCTTGTATAAATTATTGGGCGATGAAAAATTTGCCAGGCTGGCCCTGGCATATATTCATGCCTTTCCCTCGAAATACCGTTCGATACGCTGGTTCGGTATTCATTTTCCGGAATTTCTGTGTAATCCCGGAGAAAATTACAAGATCGACGAAAAGCTTTACGAGACCGCCTTGTTCGAAAAATCCCAGAATGATGTTTTCGACGCGGAACAAAAGCCGGCCGTAACGCAGGAGATGCTGGAACAGATCAATCCGCAACACTGGGGCGGCATGCGTCTGGAGATTTCCCCGGCCTGCCGGCGTATCGATCTGAACTGGAACGTGCCGCAGTTGTGGTTTGAATTGAATGACGAAAACCGGCCAACCGATTACAAGCCGCAATGGCAGCGTGCGGATTATCCGGTGGCGTGGCTGGTCTGGCGATCGGGGCTCGATCCTCACTGGCGGGAGCTGGAAGTCGATGAAGCCTGGGCGATCGACCGTCTGCTGGCCGGTGAAAGCTTTGGTGATGTTTGCGAGGGGCTGACCGAATGGCTGGACGAGGAGCACGTGCCTCTGCGCGCGGTGAGCATTCTGAAAACCCTGATAGATGGGCAACTTGTTAGCGGGATTTCCAGCTGAACTGTGCGAGAATGAAAATAAATCCGTCGTCCCATGAACTTTTCTTTCCGAAAGGTAACTCACTAGCGGGAAGTGAATGTCACCCCGTTAAATCCAACAAAAAACAGGAGCCTCATTTATGAGCACAGTTACAAAAAGCACTTCATTTGCATTGGCGGCGGCTGCGGCAGCCCTGCTGTCGGGTTGTAACACCCCCATGACAGGCGGCGACGAGATGACCAAAACCGCGGCGTCCGTGGAAGGCAAGTGTGTCGGCATCAACTCCTGTAAGGGGACCAGTGCCTGTGCCACCGCATCAAGCGCCTGTGCAGGTCAGAATGCCTGTAAAGGTCAGGGTTGGGTCAAAGCCACCCAGTCCGATTGCGAAGCCAAGGGCGGAACCTTCGACGCCGGTTAACACAAACCCGAAAACACGGGCCGGCAGCAGTCTGCGGCCGGCTTGTCAACACCTTTCCTGTCATTCCGTCCTGACCTTCCTCCCGCCTCGCTTTGGCGTATAATCCGACCGGTATAGCGATTATAAATCGGTTCCAACAAGAGGTTACAATGAGCGACGAACAACCCGCAGACAAACAATCCCTTGGCCTGTTTTCCGTTTTCAAGAGCGTACTGGCCGCCGGTTTCGGTGTGCAGAAAGAGGCGAATCGGGAGAAGGACTTCCAGCAGGGCAAGGCAATCCATTTTATTGTCGCCGGTCTGGTCGGCACGGTTCTGTTTCTGCTGATTCTGTGGGGCATCGTGCAATTGGTTTTAATGGGTTCAAACTAATCAAAACAGCCCGGAGAGTGAAGTAAAGCGTATGAAAATAGGCATCCTGCAGTGTGATCATGTTAATGAGCTTTTTCGCGAGCAATTTGATGATTACCCGGAAATGTTCATCAATCTGTTGAGCGCTGTTGCCCCACAGTTGGAGTTTGAGGTGTTTTCGCTGATCGATGGTGAGTTTCCGGAGTCACTCGACAGCTGTGATGCCTGGCTGATCACCGGCAGCCGTCATGGAACCTATGAGGATTTGCCCTGGATTCATCGTCTGGGCGAACTGATCAGACAGCTTGATGCCGATAAACGCAAGGTCGTCGGTATTTGTTTCGGCCATCAGATGATTGCTCAGGCGCTGGGCGGAGAATCGGGCAAATCGGACAAGGGCTGGGG
>JAGRHW010000517.1 GCA_020444765.1 Gammaproteobacteria bacterium
CCCGTCTTGTCGATCAGAAAATTCGACGGATAGGCGTAGACATTCCAGTCTCGCACTGCCTGACCGTCGCGGTCGAGCAGGATTTCGAAATTGACCGGCAGGTCCTTGATAAAGGCCTTGATGTGCGACTCATCCTCGCCGATATTGACCGTCACCACCTCGAACGGCCGGTCCTTGAGTTTTTCCACCAGGCGACTCAGCGACGGGATCTCCTTCGCACAGGGGCCGCACCAGCTCGCCCAGAAGTTCAGCAGCACCACTTTACCGCGATAGTCTTCCAGACGCTTTTCCTGCCCGCTCAGCGCCTGCAGTTGCAGCGGCGCCGGCTCAGGCTCGCCACCAAACGGTTTCAAGGTCTGGCCTTCGAACACCGGCTGTTCCGGCGTGTCGCTTTCAACTACAAGCGTGGAGTCATGTTTACGGGCTGGGATCTTGGCGGTTTTCATCAGGCTCATGGCGCGCAGAACGGTCTCCGGCAAATCTGCCTTGGCCTGCAGATCGAGCGCATTCAGGTCGGCCTCGGGACGCATGTAAAAACCGCCCGCCACACCTTTCAGCAAATGGGTGAAAACCTGGCTGCCGCCCGTGCCCAGCACCTCGGCAATTTCCTGGCTGCGCGCGTATTTGGTGGAATATTCCGGCTGAATCAGATAGACCGGCAGAATCGTCTCGCTGGCGATCGACTTGTATTGTGCCGCCTCGCCGGCCTCCGGACTGGACACCAGCAAATGCGGTGTAACAAAGACATAACCCTTGAGAAACGGCGAATCCGGATGCGCCTGCTGCCACAAACGCGCCGCCTCCAGCGCCAATACCGCACCGCGCCCGTCGGCCATGAACGTCAGCCCGGCAAACCCCTCGGCCTTGGCATATTCGAGTATCAGCAAGAGATCCTCGCGGTCGAACTCATCCATGCTGCTGCGCGACTCGGGAACCATATAACTTTTGTGCAGATCCAGCGCCCAGACATCGAGTCCCAAAGCTGCCAGATCCATCGCCACCGGCTGATAATCGCCACGCATGCCGCGCTCGGAAGGCAGCCACAGCAACAGATGCTGCCCGTCTCCCTTGTACACGGCGGTACTGATGGCGCTGCCGGAATCAAGCTCGATATCGGTTTGCTGGTAGGCCGGAGCGTTCAGGGAGAAAAACAGACACACCCAGCCCAACAACCCGCGCCCCATCCCGGTCGAAAACGCCTTGATCATCTGCAAACCCGCCTCATCCTCAGCCAAATCAGGCTGACGATACCCAAGTCCGCAGTGTTTGCCTATATGGCGAAGAAGGTATGAAGCCCGTCTAAACAAGCGTCTCGCGCATTGCCTTCAGCCCCATGGTCCAGCGCAGCAGTTCGTCGAGCAGGGTTTTGGCCGAGTCATCAATCAGCTCGTTGGCGTGAAACTCGCCCTGTTCGCCAAGCTGTTTGGCGACCATCGGGATTGCCACGCCTTCGACCATCGGCATCATTTTCAGGGTGGTGACGAGTTGTTTTTCCAGTTGCACGGCTCGCAAGCCGCCGGAAACGCCGCCGTAACTGACAAAACCGCAGGGCTTGTAGCTCCATTCCGTGTAGAGATAATTCAATGCATTGACGAAGCTCGGCGGAGGGCCAAAGTTGTATTCCGGCGTGACGAATACAAAGGCGTCGGCCGCGGCCACGCTGGCGCTCCAGCGCCGGGTATGCGCGTGCTCGTATTTTTGCAGCCGCGGATGGCCCGGTTCGTCATACATCGGCAGTTCGAAATCGTCCAGATCGACCAGACTGGTGTCGAAGCCGCCGTGCTGTTCGGCAAAGCTGTCGAACCAGCGGGCAACGGCAGGGCCGACGCGGCCGGGCCGGGTACTGCAGATAATCGTGTGAAGTTTGGGTGACATCGATTGCTCTCCATCAGTAAAAAGCCCCGTTAACGGGGCTTTTTATCAAAGTCTGTTAGCTTATTTATAAACCGGGAATCTGGCGCAAAGTGCCTGAACTTTCTCGCGTACCGCGGCAATCGTCGCCTCGTTGTCGATATCGTCCAGCACGTCGCACATCCAGCCGGTCAGGTCTTTGGCTTCCTGCTCGCCAAAGCCGCGCGTGGTGATGGCCGGTGAACCGATGCGAAGTCCGCTGGTCACGAACGGCGATTGCGGGTCTTTCGGCACGGTATTCTTGTTGACGGTGATATGCGCCTTGCCGAGCGCTGCATCGGCCGCCTTGCCGGTCATGCCCTTGTCGATCAGGTCGAGCAGGAACAGATGATCGTCGGTACCGCTGGAAACAACCTTGTAGCCGCGCTCCTGAAAAACTCCGGCCATTGCCTGGGCATTGCGGATCACCTGCAGTTGAT
Source organism: Gammaproteobacteria bacterium (assembly GCA_020444765.1). Next base: position 2,331 of record JAGRHW010000517.1, read on the forward strand.
AGTCCTTGAAACCGGGCTCCAGCGCTTCCTTGAAAGCGACG
>JAGRHW010000518.1 GCA_020444765.1 Gammaproteobacteria bacterium
CAGTGCCAGGCGCAGGTCAGGGCGCACACCGAGCAGATCAGCAGCGGTGCGATCATGGATTGCGAGGTCGATCTGATCGATGCTGCCGGCAACCCGGCACCCATGGCCGTTAACTGCAATGCCCGGCTCGATAATGACAAACGGCTGTCCGGACTGGTGCTGACGGGTCGACCGCTGGGTGAGCTGCGGCGCGCCTACAGTGAGTTGCATCAGGCGCACGAGGATCTGAAGGTTGCACAGCGCCAGCTGGTTCAGTCGGAAAAAATGGCCTCGCTCGGCCGTCTCGTCGCCGGCGTGGCGCACGAGCTGAACAACCCGATCAGTTTCGTGTTCGGCAATATGCACGCGATGAAACGCTATGAGCAGCGTCTGCAGCAGTATCTCGGTGCCGTGCACCGCGGCGCCGATGCCGGGGAGCTCGAGAGCTTGCGCAAATCCCTGAAGATCGAGCGCATGCTGCAGGATATAGGTCCTCTGATCCAGGGTTCTCTGGAAGGCGCGGAACGGGTCAGCGAAATCGTCCAGAACCTGCGCCGTTTCGCCACGCCGCAGGAACAGCCGGTGTCGGAGTTCGATCTGGTCCATCTCTGTAAAACGGCGGTCAAATGGTTGTTGAAAGCCAGCCGCGAAATACCGGATGTCGTACTGGATACGCCGGATGAATTACTGGTCGAGAATCGCGAGGGACTGGTTCACCAGATCCTGATCAATCTGATTCAGAACGCATTCGATGCACTGGAAAACGTTCCGGAGCCAGCCATTTACCTCAGCGTCAAACAGATCGATGGATCCGCGATCGTCAGCCTGCGTGATAACGGCCCGGGTATTCCCGAGGAAAACCTGCTGAAGATTTTCGATCCGTTTTTTACCACCAAACCGGTGGGCAAGGGGACGGGGCTTGGCTTGTATATCAGTTACAGTCTGGCTACCGACCGCTGCAACGGCAATCTGACCGTCGGCAACCATCCACAGGGCGGGGCGGTGTTCACGCTGGCATTGCCGCTGCTGACGGGAGCGGGCGCATGAGCTTCCGGGTTCTCTGGTTGCAGTCCGGTGGTTGCGGCGGCTGCAGCATGTCTCTGCTGAATGCTGAATCGCCGGACCTGCTGGCAACCTTCGAACTGGCCGGCATCGAGTTGCTCTGGCACCCCTCGCTCAGTGAAGCCTCCACCGGCGATGTTCATCAACTGCTCGCGGCCGTGGAAAGCGGTGAGCAGCCGGTCGACGCCCTGTGCATCGAAGGTTCGGTGATGCGTGGACCGAAGGGCACCGGTCGGTTTCATCTGCTCGCCGGCACCGGGCGCCCGATGATGGCGTGGATCGAACAACTCGCCGGCAGGGCACGCTACACCCTCGCCATCGGTTCCTGCGCCGCCTGGGGTGGTATTACCGCGGCAGGCAGTAATCCGGGTGAGGCGACCGGCTTGCAGTACGACGGCCTGCATCCGGGCGGCTTGCTCGGCGGGGACTGGCGTGGTCCCGCCGGCTTGCCTGTGATCAACGTTGCCGGTTGCCCCACGCATCCGAACTGGGTCACCGAGACCCTGTTGCAACTTGCGCTGGATGAGTTTTCCGCGAACGACATGGACCACCTGCGGCGACCGCGCAGCTACGCCGATCACCTGGTGCATCATGGCTGTACCCGCAACGAGTATTACGAATACAAGGCCAGTGCGGAGCGGCCTTCCGACCAGGGCTGCATGATGGAACACATGGGCTGCCTCGGTACTCAGGCGCATGCGGATTGCAACACACGCCTGTGGAACGGGCAGGGTTCCTGCCTGCGCGGCGGCTACGCCTGCATCAACTGCACCGCGCCGGAATTCGAGGAACCCGGGCATCCCTTCACCGAAACACCGAAGATCGCCGGCATTCCCGTCGGTCTGCCGACCGATATGCCGAAAGCCTGGTTCGTCGCGCTGGCGTCGTTGTCGAAAGCGGCGACACCGAAACGTCTCAGGGATAACGCAGTAGCGGACCATATCGTGGTCGCGCCGACCATCCGCAACACTTCGCGGAAAAAATCATGACGGCGCTGCGCAAACTGGTCGGACCTTTCAACCGGGTCGAGGGTGACCTGGAAATCGACCTCGAAATCCGCGACGGCGTAATCGAAACGGCACGGGTCAACTCGCCCCTGTACCGCGGCTTCGAACAGATTTTACAGGGCAAGGACCCGCGGGATGCGCTCGTCTACACCCCCCGGATCTGTGGTATCTGTTCCGTTTCCCAATCGGTTGCGGCAGCCGTTGCCCTGGCCCGGGCGCAGGGACTGCAACCCGCGGAGAACGGCCGGCTCGCGACCAACCTGATTCTCGCCTGTGAAAATCTGGCCGACCACCTGTCCCATTTTTATCTGTTCTTCATG
>JAGRHW010000519.1 GCA_020444765.1 Gammaproteobacteria bacterium
TTCTTTTATCCATCGTGTTTGCCCGAAACGCCAGACGCTCGTGGGCAAACGTTGAAACCCGGAGAATAACCCTATGGCTACACTTTCCCTGGATCAGGCCAATCATTTGATTGCCGCGGTTTTCGCTGAAGCGGTCCTGCGGGAATTGCCGCCGCTGGCTGTCGCGGTGCTCGATCAGGGCGGTCATCTCAAAGCCATGCAGCGGCAGGACGGATTATCGTTTTTGCGCGCGGATATCTGTCAGGCCAAGGCCTGGGGCGCTTTGGCGCTGGGCCGGGACAGCGCCGAACTGGCCAGCCGCTTCATTCAGGATGCGCAGCAACAGGGTTTTTTGCAGGCGCTCAGCGCGATGTCCGGCGGGCGGATCATTCCACTGCCTGGCGGTGTGTTGATCCGCGACGACGATGGCGAGACAATCGGCGCCATAGGCGTTGCGGGTGCTTTGTCGGAACAGGATGAAGCCTGCGCGCTGGCTGCGATTCGCAGCATCGGCCTGCATGCTACCGGAGACGAACAAGATGACTGACACAGACGACAAACCACTGCAGGGCTTACGTATCGGTTTTGCCGGTTTGGGCCTGATGGGCCGGCCGATGGCGCTGCATTTACTGGCGGCGGGCGCGGAACTGCATGTCTGGAACCGGACCGCCGCGGTTGCCGAAGCGCTGCGCCAGCCCGGGCTGCAGATTTGCGATACACCCCGGGCGCTGGCGGCGGATTCGGACATCGTGGTGCTGATGCTGGCCGATACGCCGGCCGTCGAATAGGTTTTGTTCGGCCCGGACGGTCTGGCGCAAGGTCTGGAGCAGGGCAAGCTGGTAATCGATATGGGCACCACAGCGGTCATGCCGACGCGTGACTTTGCCCGGCGTCTGGCAGAGCAGGGCGTGGACTATATCGATGCACCGGTATCCGGCGGCGAGATCGGTGCGATCGACGCAACTCTGACCATCATGGCGGGTGGCGCGGATGCGGTGATTGCCCGGGCGACACCGCTCTTTGAGGTGCTCGGATCGAAGCTTACCCATGTGGGCGAGGTCAGCGCCGGACAAGTGGCGAAGGCGGCCAACCAGGTGATCGTGGGTTTGAATATCGGGGCCGTGGCCGAGGCGTTCGCGCTTGTCGAGGCGGCGGGCGTCGACACCGCCAAGGTGCGCCAGGCATTGCTCGGCGGCTTTGCCGGTTCGCGGATACTGGAGGTGCACGGGCAGCGCATGATCGACCGCACGTTTGAACCCGGCGGCAAGGTGACGACCCAGCACAAAGACATGCGTCAGGCCTGTGAGCTGGGCGAACAACTGGGACAGCGTCTGCCGGCGACGGAGCTGGGTATGTCGCTGTACCAACGTCTGATCGACCGGGGGGACGGCAACCTGGATCACAGCGCGCTGATACGGGCGATACAAAAAGAGCAGGACTGAAGCCGCCCGGAATCACTTCGTCAAGCGTGATTTCTCGGGGCGTGCAAAAATGCAAGGCGTGCTACAGATATCGGGGAGTGATGGTTTTACCGTTGTTTCCGGCGTTTTTGGAAACTGACGGAGCGTTGTGAAACAGCTTTATATTGCAAGCCAGGTAAGTGTGGCGGGCCCCGAAGAGAGCCCGCCATTGATGCTTGATTATCAGAGCGCGGCGAGCATGGCCTCGGCGCTGCTGACTTCCATTTTACCCGGTGCCTCGACATTCAGGACTTTTACAACCCCGTCCTCGACGATCATTGCATAACGTTGTGAACGCAGGCCGAACTGCTTGCCGGTGAGGTCCAGCTCAAGGCCCATGGCCTTGGTGAATTCCGCGTCGCCGTCGGCGAGCATCAGCAGGGCGTCGGCATTCTGCTGCTCGCCCCAGGCGCCCATGACGAAGGCATCGTTGACTGACAGGCAGGCGATCGTATCGACGCCCTTGGCTTTCAATTCGTCGGCCTTGACGACAAAGCCCGGCAGGTGCGACGCCGAACAGGTTGGCGTGAAGGCGCCGGGCAGGGCGAACAGAACGACTTTTTTGCCGGCGAAAATGTCGTCGGTGGTGATTGTTGCGGGGCCTTTTTCGCCCATTATTGCGAGTGTGCAGCTTGGAATCTTGTCGCCGACTTGTATGCTCATGGTATGTCCTCGAAGTTTATTATTTTACCCGCGCATTTGTAGCATTCGGGGCGGCCGGAAGCAATCCCGAATCCTGCCGGCCGATGCCGGTCAGTGCGGTTACGGCATAACGTTGTCGTTTCGGTTATGATCTCGGCTTTTGTCAGGTTTAGGAGTAGCGATGAAGACGACCGGTCCGACGCCGGAATCCCGAAGTGACCGCCTGTTTGCCAGCCCGTATCTCCTGCTGGTTCTGACCACGGTTTTCTGGGGCGG